>CACZOZ010000132.1:0-3922 GCA_902782865.1 uncultured Eubacteriales bacterium | reverse complement strand
GTACCGGGATCAGGTGACCGACTGGAACAACGACCGGAACTTCAATTACGGCCAGTACCGGGACCAGATGAGCGACTGGCAGAACGACCGGAACTACTACACGCAGGGCCTGCAGGACGCCAGGAACTTCGGGTACAACCAGTACCGGGACCAGGTGGGGGACTGGGACACGGACCGGAACTTCATCCGGAACATGCTGAACGACCAGCGGAGCCAGGACCAGAACACCTTCAACAACCAGATGGACGTGTGGGACCGGGCGCTGCAGCTGTACAACCTGCGGATGAACAACAAGGTGGACGACACCAAGACGCAGACCGGCGGAGGCGGCGGAAACGGCGGGACCAATCCGGGCGGGACAAATCCGGGAGGCACCAATCCGGGAGGCCAGAACGGCGGGAAGAACGGGAACACGAATGTGTGGAACGGGCTGCCGCAGAATACGAACAAAAACGTGTGGAACGGACTGCAGAACACCAACACACAGAACGGCACCCGGCAGGGCCAGGCCCTGGATCCCGATCAGCTGAAGAAGCGGGCGAACAGGTACGGCATCAAGTAAGGAGGACGGCGCTCTTTGAGGGGAGACCGTTCCGCGGGGCATATCGGCCACGCGGGACGGTTTTTGTTTTTTCCTCTTGATTTATTCCGCGTCCGGGATATAATAACTTTGTTAGTTTTAACTAACAGTCGGCGAACACCGGCGAAGAGACTGTTGCGGGGGATATCAAGGAGGTACAGGATGGTCAGGACCACAGTCAGGATCGAAGGCATGATGTGCGGGATGTGCGAGGCCCATATCAATGACGCCGTCCGGGCGGCCTTTCCGGTGAGGAAAGTCACGTCCTCCCGCGCGAAGGGGGAGACGGTCATCCTGTCGGAAGCGCCGCTGGATGAGGAGAAGCTGCGGCGGACTGTCGATGCCGCCGGGTATACTTTCGTTTCCGCCGCGGAGGAAGCCGCCGAAAGGAAGGGCTTCCTTTCAGGCTTGTTCCGCAAGTGAGGCCGCCCATGGATAAACGTATTCCGGAAGGCGTCCTGATCCCTTTCCTGGGCACCGGCCTGGGGGCGGCCATGGTGTTTTTCCTGAAAAAACAGCTCTCCTTCGGCGTGAGCAAGGCGCTGACAGGCTTCGCCGCGGGGGTCATGACGGCGGCCTCCTTCTGGAGCCTGCTGCAGCCGGCCCTGGAGAGCAGCGCCCATATGGGCACGCTGGCTTTCCTGCCCGCGGCCGTCGGCTTCCTCATCGGCATGGGCTTCCTGCTGGCGCTGGACATGGTGACCCCGCACATGCATATGGACAAACAGCATGAGGGCCCGAAGAGCGGCCTGAAACGCACTACCAAGCTGATCCTGGCGGTCACGCTGCACAACATCCCGGAGGGCATGGCGGTGGGTGTGATCTATGCCGGCTTCCTCGCGGGGGAGAGAGGCATCACCGCGGCCGGCGCTCTGGCCCTGGCCCTGGGCATCGCCATCCAGAACTTCCCGGAGGGGGCCATCGTCTCCATGCCTCTGATGGCGGAAGGCATGTCGAAAAAGAAAACTTTCCTGATGGGCGTGCTCTCCGGGGCGGTGGAGCCGGTGGCCGCGGCCGTCACCCTGCTGGCCGCCGGGCTGGTGACGCCTGTGATGCCCTATTTCCTGGCCTTCGCCGGCGGGGCCATGATGTATGTGGTGGTAGAGGAGCTGATCCCCGAGATGTCCGAAGGGAAGCATTCCAACATCGGCACCGTTTCCTTCGCCCTGGGTTTCGTGGTGATGATGATCCTGGACGTGACGCTGGGATGAAGGGAGAGATATGCCATGGATATGACCGTGATCCTGATCGAAATGGCGGCATTCGCGGCCCTGTTCACCGCTGTGGTCCTGCTCACATACCGGGGCGGCGGGAAATACAGCGCCGGGGCGGTCCGCAACTATCCGCCGGATATCCGGGAGGAGTACTTTAAGACCCATGAGCGCCGGGACGTCTCCTGCCGCTCGAAGAAGGTGCTTTTGACCAAGGGCTTCGGCCTGCTGCTCTTCACCGCCGTGCTGCTGGGCTGCGCGCTGTTGGCCGGTGCCGCGACTTTCCGCCAGGGCTTCATATCGGCCTTTGGCCTGATGGCGTGGATCGGTGTGTATGATACCTTTTTCCTGGACTGGGTGCTGTTCGCGAACCTGCCCATGTTCCGGCTGGAAGGCACGGAGCACATGGACAGGGCGTATCATCAAAAGTGGTTCCATGTGAAGGGCATGCTGTTCCCGGGGATCGTCTTCGCGCTGATCCCCGCGCTGCTGGTGGGCTTCATGGTGGATGTCATCCGCTGAGGAGGGTGCCGTGAAAACAGCTGAACAGATCATGAGGAAGAAAGCGCCCATGCGCGCGCAGATCGAAAAAAGGCCTTGACAAGGGCGCGGCGGCATGATATCATCTCGGCGTTAGTCTCCTCTAACAGCCGCATGTGTGATCACACATGACGCGCATGCAGCTTTTATTTCGACAAAGAGTTAGACAAAACTAACATATCAATGCCGCATCCGGGAGGTCCCCATGTCCGAAGAAATGCTGATCCGCTGCTGCGCGCCCACCATGGCAAGGCTCAAGACCGGGAACATGTTCTCCTGCGCTTTTGACAGCCGGGAGCTTTTGATCGGGGAACTGAGGCGTTTGAATCAGCGCCTGAGGCCGAAGGGGCTGCGTATCCTGCCCCTGAGGTGGCGGGACGGGAAGGCGCTGTTGTATCTGTACCGGCCGAAGATGCTGGAACGGGACCTCAGGGATCCCCTGACCGGGAAGCTCCTGGAGGAATGCGGATATACCGGCCGGGACGCGAACGCCTGCCTGGCCCGGCTGATCGCGCGCTTGCGCACGGAAGAGGACTTCCCCCATGAAGTGGGGCTGTTCCTGGGCTATCCGCCGGCAGATGTGGACGGGTTCATGCACCGGAAAGAAAAATACAGGCTCTGCGGGCTGTGGAAGGTCTATGACGACGTGGAGAGCGCGGCCAGGCAGTTCGCCCGGTGCCGGCACTGCACGAAGGTGTACCTGGACTGCCTGGCCCGCGGCTATTCCCTGGACCGGCTGGCGGTGGCCGGATAAAACTGCTGTTCACGCTCCCGGGAGGGAGCTGGATGGACCAATAAAGAAAGGGAGGTATCCTCATGAAAACGTTTCGTTCGATGGCCGCGCTTTTGATCGCTAAGAACAAGCCCTATTTTGACGCCGCCGTGAACGGCGGGCTGCTGGACAAATTCGTCGGCAAAACGCTGGAAGAAATCCGGGCCATGGACATGACCGCCGGCGCGAACTGTGACGGCGTGAGCGCCCTGGTGGGCGCGGGCTTCTACAGGGAAGGCCTGGCGGAAGCCTACGGCGTGGAGGCCTACGCGGCTCCCACCGTGTTCACCCTGACGGACTGCGGGGCCGTGAACGTGACCCTCAACGGCGAAGCGCTTTAAGGGAGCGCCGGGTCCCAAGAGGAGATAAGACCGGATGATACGGGGCTGCGGAGCCCGGGCGCGATCTGAAGCGCCCCGCTCCCGCAGCCCTTTTATGAGTTTCAGGGTCAATGTTTACAACTGATCTGTATACAAAAGGAATGCCCGTTGGTATAATGACCGCGTTGAGAACGCGGTATCCACGGGAGGCAACGGAAATGAGATCCTTCTGCTCTTTGGCCCTGTTTCTGGCCCTTATCCTGTGCCTGCCCCTCGCGGCGGCGGGGGAAGGCGGGCCGGACGCATACACCCTGATCCCGGAAGCGGAACAGCGGATGCGTTATGACTGCGTGCCCTTCGCGAATGCCTGGCCGGAGGAGATACGGGAGGACATGGAAACCTGCTTTCCCGGGGCCGCGCCGGTCCGCGGGATCTATTGCGTGTGGCAGCCGCTGGCGGGGGACGAGATGCCCTTCGTGTTCGCGGCATGCGTATCCGG
>CACZOZ010000131.1:0-2568 GCA_902782865.1 uncultured Eubacteriales bacterium | reverse complement strand
TCTTATTTTTCCGTCCTGCGGATCAGGGCCCGGGCTTCCTCGCCGATCGCCGCGGCGAACTCGTCGTCGAACCGGTCGGCCTCCAGGGCTTCCACCACCCGGGAGATGAGGCGCGCCGTCTCCCGGAATTCGGCCTTGCCGAAGCCCCGGGTGGTCATGGCCGCGGTGCCCACACGGGCGCCGGAGGTCACCGACGGGGAGCGCTGCTCCCGCGGCACGCAGTTCTTGTTGAGGGTGATGCCGCAGCGGTCCAGGGAGTTCTGCAGCATGAGGCCGGTCACGTTCCAGCCGGTCAGGTCCATGAGCAGCAGGTGGTTGTCCGTGCCGCCGGTCACCAGGGCGAAGCCCAGCTTGATCAGCTCATCGGCCAGGGCCGCGCAGTTGGCCACCACGTTCTTCGCGTACTCCTTGAAGGAGGGCTCCAGGCATTCCGCCGCGGCCACGGCCTTGCCGGCGATCACGTGGAGCAGGGGGCCGCCCTGGGTGCGGGGGAACACGGCGGAGTTGATGGCCTTTTCCAGTTCCGGCTTGGCGAAAATGAGGCCGCCCCGCGGGCCCCGCAGGGTCTTGTGGGTGGTGGTGGTGATGATGTCCGCCCCCGCCTCGAAGGGAGAGGGATGGCAGCCGCCGGCGATCAGGCCGGCGATGTGGGCCATGTCCACCATGAACAGGGCGCCGCACTCGTCCGCGATCTCACGGAAGGCCTTGAAGTCGATGATCCGGGGATAGGCGCTGGCGCCGGTCAGGATCAGGCGGGGCCTTATGGCCAGGGCCTTTTTGCGCACATCGTCCATGTCGATGTAGCCCTTTTCCGTGGTGGCGTAAAAGGAGAAATCATACAGCTTGCCGCTCTGGTTCACGGGAGAGCCGTGGGTCAGGTGGCCGCCGTCGTTCAGGGAAAGGCTGAGCACCTTGTCCCCGGGCTTCAGGACCGCCATGAACGCGGCCAGGTTGGCCTGGGCGCCGGAATGGGGCTGCACGTTCACCATGTAATCGGTGTTGAACACCTTTTTCCAGGTATCGCGGCACAGATCCTCCAATTGGTCCACCCGGTCGCAGCCGCCGTAGTAGCGGGCGCGGGGCAGGCCCTCGGCGTACTTGTTGGTCAGCACGGAGCCCACGGCCCTCAAAACGTCCGCGGATACGAAGTTCTCCGACGCGATCAGCTCGATGGTGTTCTTCTGCCGCTCCTCTTCCAGGGCGATCAGGTCAAAGATCCTGCTCTTGAGATCCATACGCTTCCTCCTTATATGATCGTTCAGGCCTGTACTTCCTCGATCAGGCGGCACACCGCCTCCCGGCCGTCGGCCGCCGGCGCCGCTTCCAGGGCCGCCCTTAAGGCCGGCGCCTTTTCCCTCAGCGCGAATATCGCGTCCCTCAGGGTCTCCGGGGTCATTTTGTCCTGGGGCAGCACCATGGCCAGCCCCCGCTTCTCATAGCTCGCCGCGTTGAGTATCTGGTCCCCGCGGGAGGCGCCCATGGGATAGGGCACCAGCAGCATGGGCTTTTTGAGGGCGTGCAGCTCGCACAGGGTGTTGCTGCCCGCCCGGCTGAGCACCAGGTCCGCCGCCGCCAGCAGATGGGGCATCTCCTCGTTGACGAAGTCGAACTGTTTATAGCCCTTCAGGCCCGTCAGGCTCTCGTCCAGGTTGCCCTTGCCCGTCAGGTGGATCACGTCCATCTCCCTGAGCAGATCCTCGAGGCACCCCCTCAGGGCCTGGTTGACGCTCTGGGCACCCAGGGATCCGCCGGTCATCAGCAGCACGGGCCTCTCGCCCGAAAGCCCGGCGAGGCGCAGGCCCTCCGCCCGGTCCCCGTTATAGAGTTGCTGCCTCAAGGGCGAGCCGGTGCACACGGCTTTCTCCCCCAGCTCCTTCGCGCACTCGGGGAAGGTGGTGGCGATCTTTTTGGCGAACCGGCTGTCGATCTTCGTGGCCAGGCCCGGCGTGAGGTCGCTCTCGTGGCACAGAAGGGGCACCCTGTAGCGCCCGCAGGCCACCGCCACCGGCACGCTCACGAAGCCGCCCTTGGAGAAGCACACGTCCGGCTTCAGTTCCCTGATCAGCTTCTTGCTCTCCCGGATGCCCAGGAGCACGTTGAAAATGTCGGTGAAATTCTTGACGTCGAAATACCGGCGCAGCTTGCCGGTGTGGATGGGATGATAGGTGATGTCCCCTTCCTTTTCGATGATGCTCTTCTCGATCCCGTCAATGGACCCGATGTAGTGGATCTCGTAGCCTTCCTCCCTCAGGGTGGGCAGGATGGCCAGATGGGGAGTCACATGGCCCGCGGTGCCGCCGCCGGTCAGTACGATCTTCTTCATGGACGCTCCTTCAAATCCTTTCGCCGCGGCGGGAACGGTTTTTTCCGCCGCTATTTTTAATAATAACATGAACGAGGCCAAAAGTACATTTGTATACAATAAAAAGGCAAATGCCGCGCGGGCGCTGTCAGAAAAAAAGGATCAACCCTCACCCGCAGGTGATATGCTCCCTCTACAAGAGACAGAAAAACAAGAACTGTCTGTAGAGGGGGTATTTTATTATGAAGAAGAAATGGAAAATATCG
>CACZOZ010000130.1:0-5926 GCA_902782865.1 uncultured Eubacteriales bacterium | reverse complement strand
TCGTCATCCGCTTCCGCGTGGAACACCGAGAGCACCCGGTCGTCCCCCTTGAGGGAGCAGGCGGCGAAGCGCCCGCGGCGCAGATCGTACTCCCCGGCGGCCGTGCGCTTCACCAGGCCGTTCTTCGTCACGAACACCAGGTCGGGAAGCCCCGCGGCTCCCTGGGGAGGCAGGTCCAGCATGGCCACGGACTTCTCGTCCTTCTCCAGGCCCTGCAGCAGGCCCTGAAGGGACACGCCCCGTTCCTTCACCCGGGTGATCTCGTTGAGGGCGCCCACGCTCAGGCGGAAGCAGTTGCCCAGGTCCGTGAAGAACAGAAGAGTGTGGTCCGTCGCGGTCCTGTAGGTCACCTGCTGGAACTCCGCCTCGCTGTCGGGCAGCTCCAGCTTCTCATAGGTGCGGGGCGCGTAGCGGCGCACCAGGCCGCCCCGGGTGAGGACCACCACCGCGTCCTCCGGGATGACCTCCATGACGACCTCCTCCTGGGCGTCGCCCTCCTGGGCCTTCTCGATGGTGGTGCGCCGGTCGTCCCCGAATTTCTCGGCGATCTCGGTGAGTTCCTTTTTGATCACGTTCATCAGTTTTTTCTCGCTGCCCAGGATGCCCTCCAGGGTGGCGATCAGCTTGAGGACGTCGGCGTATTCCTTCCTGAGGGCCTCGATCTCCAGGCCCGTGAGGCGCTGCAGGCGCAGATCCAGGATCGCCTGGGCCTGGGCCTCGTCGAAGCCGAAGCGCGCCATCAGCTTGTCCCGGGCCTCCCGGACCTTCTTGCTGCCCCGGATGAGGGCGATGACCTCGTCCAGGTTGTCCACCGCCACGATCAGGGCCTCCAGGATATGGGCCCTGGCGCGGGCCTGGGCGAGCTCGTACTCCGTGCGCCGGCGCACCACGTTTTTCTGATGGGCGATGTAGTAGTCCAGGATGGTCTTCAGGCTCATCTGCATGGGCTTGCCGTCGGCCACAGCCACGAGGTTCGCGCCCACCGTCACCTGCAGATCGGAATACTTGTAGAGCACCTTGAGGATCTTTTCCGCGTCGTAGTCCTTGCGGACCTCGATGACCGCCCGCATGCCCGTGCGGTCCGACTCGTCCCGGATATCGTAGATGCCGCCCAGCTGGGCCTTTTTCTCCTCGGACAGTTTGAGGATCTTCTCCAGCATCTGGGCCTTGGAGATCCCGTAGGGGATCTCGGTGATGCAGATCAGCGTGCGCCCGGCGCTCCCCTTCTCCAGGTGGACGCGGGCCCGCAGGGTCATCTTGCCCCGGCCGGTACGGTAGGCCTCGGCGATCTCGGGGGTGTCCAGGAGGATGCCGCCGGTGGGGAAATCCGGCGCGGGCAGCACCTTCATCAGCTTTTCCAGGGGCACGTCCGGGTCGTCGATCTCCAGGCACACCGCCGCCGCGGCCTCCCTCAGGTTATGGGGCGGGATATAGGTGGCCAGGCCCACCGCGATGCCGTTGGCGCCGTTGACCAGAAGGTTCGGGAAGCGCGCGGGCAGAAGGTCCGGCTCCTTCAGGGTGTCGTCGAAGTTCAGCCGGAAGGGCACCGTGTCCTTTTCGATGTCCCGGAGCATCTGCAGCGCCAGGGGCGCCATGCGCGCCTCGGTGTACCTCATGGCGGCGGCGCTGTCCCCGTCGATGGAGCCGAAATTGCCGTGCCCGTCCACCAGCACGCCCCGCATGGTATAGGGCTGGGCCATGCGGACCAGGGCCTCGTACACGGAGGAATCCCCGTGGGGATGATATTTGCCCAGGCAGTCGCCCACGATGCGGGCGCACTTGCGGTGGGGCTTGTCGGGCGCCAGGCCCAGCTCGTTCATCGTATACAGGATGCGCCGCTGGACGGGCTTGAGGCCGTCCTCCACCCGGGGCAGGGCGCGCTCCAGGATGACGTATTCAGCGTAGGGCATCATGCTCTGGTGCATGACCTCCTCCAGGGAGGCCTGAATGATGACGTCCCTGCTGGTCTCAGGTTCTTTTCCCGGCATAATTTCCTCCGTCAGGCCGGATCACGGTCCGGCAGGATGTGGTAGCTGTTCTCAAGGGTGCCCTCGAACCGGTCCGCCTTGTTGAACTCGGCGTGGGAGATGATGTATTCCCGGCGGGGCTCCACCTTGTCGCCCATCAGCACGGATACGATATTGTCCTCCTGGATGGCGTCCTCCAGGGTGACCTGCATCAGCTTGCGCCGGTTGGGATCCATGGTGGTGTCCCACAGCTGCTCCGGGTTCATCTCGCCCAGGCCCTTGTAGCGCTGGACGGTGTAACCCTTCAGGCCCTTGGTGACCCGCTTGAGCTCCCGGTCGTCATAGGCGTACTGGATGCTGTCCCCCTTCTTGACCGCGTACAGGGGCGGCATGCCGATGAACACGTGCCCGTCGGACACCAGCTCCTTCATGTACCGGTAGAAGAAGGTCAGCAGGATGGCCCGGATATGGGCGCCGTCCTGGTCCGCGTCCGCCAGGATGATGATCTTGTGGTACTTCAGGCTGGCAAGATCGAACTTGTCCTCGATGCCCGTGCCCAGGGCCGTGATGATGGAGCGGAACTCCTCATTGGCCAGCACCTGGTCCAGGCGCTTTTTCTCGGCGTTCAGGGGCTTGCCCCGAAGAGGCAGGATGGCCTGGAAGCGGCGGTCCCTGCCCTGCTTGGCGCTGCCGCCTGCCGAGTCGCCCTCCACGATGAACAGCTCGTTCTCCACCGGCCTGCGGCCCGTGCACGCCGACAGCTTGCCCACCAGGGGCGCCGCTTCCAGCTGGTTCTTGACCCGGGCGATGTCCTTGGCCTTGCGGGTGGCCTCCCGCACCCGGGAAGCCTTCAGGGCCTTGTCCACGATCTTCTGGGCCAGGTCCTGGTTGCGCAGGTCCTCCAGATAGAGGGTCATCTGGGTGGTGACGATGCTCTCCACCGTGGGGCGCACGTCGGTGTTGCCCAGGCGCCCTTTGGTCTGCCCCTCGAACTGGGGGTTTTTCACCATGCAGCAGAGGATGGCCGTGATGCCCTCGCGGAAGTCCTCGCCCAGAAGGTTCGTGTCCTTCTCCTTGAGGACGCCGGTGCGCCGGGCGTAATCATTGAACACCTTGGTCCAGGCCGCCCGGAAGCCGGCCTCGTGGGTGCCGCCCTCGGCGGTGGGGATATTGTTGACGAAAGAAAAGACGGACTCGTTGTAGCTGTCGGTATACTGCACCGCGCAGCTGAAGATCACGTCGTCCTTTTTGCCCTCGAAGGTGATCACGCTCTCGCTCAGGGGCGTCTTGTCACGGTTGAGATAGCGCACATAGTCCACGATGCCCCCCGCGTAGCAGAACTCCATCTGCTTCTCCTGGGGATCGGAAGCCCGCTCGTCCGTGAAGGTGATCTTCACGTTGCGGTTGAGGTAGGCCAGCTCCCTCAGGCGGTTGCGCACCGTGTCGTGGCTGAAGACCACGGTCTCGAAAATGGTGTCGTCCGGCATGAAGCGCACCAGGGTGCCCCGCTTGCGCGTGTTCCCGAGGCACACGAGGCCCTCGGCGGTGTGCCCCGCCAGGATCTTGTTCTCCTTATCGTCCCACACGCTCTCAAAGCGGATGGTGTAGTGGCTCCAGTCCCGGAAGGAATCCACGGTCATCCACCGGCTCAGGGCATTGACCACGCTGGCGCCCACGCCGTGCAGGCCGCCGGAATAGGCGTAATTGTCGTTGCCGAACTTGCCGCCCGCGTGCAGGCGGGTGTAGATGACCTCCACGCCGGAGATCCCCAGTTCCGGATGCTTGTCCACCGGCACGCCGCGGCCGTTGTCCCACACCGAGGCGGAGCCGTCTTTATGAAGGGTTACGGCGACCTCCGTGGCGAAGCCGCCCATGGCTTCGTCGATGGCGTTGTCCACGATCTCCCACAGCAGATGATGGAGGCCCCGGGAACCGGTGGAACCTATATACATGCCGGGACGCATGCGCACCGCGTCCAGGCCCTCGAGTACTTTGATGCTGCTGGCGTTATATCCCTGTGCCATATGTCCTTCCTTATCGTGTTTGATGGGGGTATACCGTAAAAAGCCAAAAGAAGGCTTTATAACATTATATCATTTTTCCCGTGCCACTGCAAATCCGGCCGCCGATTTTACATCAGGCCCTCTGCCGGACTTCACGCGGCCCGGCCGGCCCTCCTTCCCGGGGACGTATAACCCCTGAAAAGCCAAAAGTCAAATGACAAATTTCTAACAAATCACGCCGGCCGGTTATGCACCGCTCCGTCCACATTCTCCGGCCGGGAAAGGCGCGGACCCGTCGAAAAAAACGGCACGGGGCGCAGTATTCCGCCATCCGCGCGAAAAAGCCCGCCGAAGCGGGTTTTCCACATCATCCACCGGGTTATCCACGGAAAATGACGGTATTTTGGGCTTCGCGGCCCCCGGCGGTGGATAAACCCGGTGGAAAACAAAAGTTATCCACCGTTCCCACCCGCCGGCTGTCCACAGATATATGTGACCTGTTTGTTACGAACATGTTAACTCATCACGGGCCCGTGTCCGGGATCAGTCCCATCGCTGTCATTTATTTATCGGTCTAAAAACGGTCAGTTCCCCGCAAATCCTAGATTCTGGAAAAACAAAATTGACAAAACCGGAATTATTCTATATAGTATGGAGCGAGTTCAGATGCCGCCGTACGTCCATGATTACCCTTTTTCCATCAAAGGAGCCTTTCTTATGAGCCGTGACAATAAAAAAAACGACCTCCGGGTGATCAGGACCCACCAGCAGCTGGAGGAAGCCTTCCGGGCGCTCTCGTTCAGGACCGATCCCGACGCCTTCACCATCCAGCAGCTGTGCGATGAGGCCGGTATCCGCCGCACCACTTTTTACCAGCATTTCGAGGACAAGCACGATTTCTATATCTGGTTCCTTTTAAGGATCCAGCGCCAGTACATCGAGGATCATCCCCTGGAACTGAAGGACACGGATGACGTGGTATCGGTGAGCATGCAGTGCGTGACGAAAATGCTGGGTTTCCTCAAGGAAAACAGCCGCCTGATCAACGCCATCTCCAGCGACCGGCTGCCCAAGGCGTCCTTCCTGGGCTGGTTCTACGTGGCCTATCGCGAGAGCCTGAAGCAGCACGTGAAGCGCTACACCGATCTGAAAGGCATCCTGTCCCTGTTCCCCCACGATATGATCGCCAGCTACTATACCGGCGCCATCGTGAGCAGCGTGATCTGGTGGTACAGCGCGATCGACATCTACAAGGAGCAGAATTTCCTGGAAGACCTGGAGATGATGCTGCGCCACAGCCCCCAGTTCCTGGAGGAACACTCCCTGCACATCAATCAGTGATCCCGCTCAAACGCCTTCAGGGCGGCCCTCAGGTTTTCCTCCGGGTCCGGGTCCGTGAGCCGAACACAGTTTTCGAACCGCTTGAAGAACGTGATCTGCCGCTTGGCGTAGTGCCGCGTGCGGGTCTTTATCAGGTCCACCGCCCGTTCAAGGGGCAGCTCTCCCCGGAAATACAGATACAGTTCCTTATAGCCCAGGCCCTGGATGGCCTGGGCTTTTTCATCGATCCCGGCGTCGTACAGGGCCCGCACCTCTTCAAGGAGGCCCTGTTCCATCATGCGGTCCACCCGGCGGTCGATATCGCCGTACAGACGGGAGCGTTCCGGGCAGAGCACCGCCGTGACGAACCGATAGGGCCGATCCCCGCCGGTGAATGAAAAGCGGGCCTCCATGGGCTTGCCTGTCAGTTCCGTCACTTCCAGGGCCCGGATGACCCGCCGGACGTCGTGGGGATGGAGCCTGTCCGCGCTCGCGGGATCTTTCTCACGCAGAAGATCGTGCAGCGCCTGAGCGCCGTGTTCCGCCGCGTAGGCTCTGTACCGTTCCCGGAGGGCTTCGTCCCCCTCCACGCCGCCCAGGGCGCTGCCCTGCATCAGGGCCTGGAGATACAGCCCG
>CACZOZ010000129.1:0-5416 GCA_902782865.1 uncultured Eubacteriales bacterium | reverse complement strand
GGGCACCAGGGAATCCCAGTCGGACTGGATCACTTCCAGCTGCCAGCCGTTGGCTTCACAGATCTTTCGGGCGATCATCACGTCATAGCCGTTGGCGTAGGATCCCGGCACATTGGCGATCGGGACGGCGTCGTTGCTGTCATCGCCCTGCGTCCAGTTATAGGGAGCGTAAGCGCATTCCATGGCGATGGTGAGCACACCGTCCTCCACGCCGCTCGGGACAGCGCTCTCGGCAAAGGCGGCGCAGGCGGTCAGGGCCATCATCAGGGCGATCAGCACGGCAGTCATTCTTTTCATCTTAACGTTCCTCCTTAAAAATTGCCGCAAAAAAAGCGGTGGATCGGCCCGCGCCATTCACCGCTCATGTATCACGCACGATTCCCGGTTATTGAATAGCGCTCCATGGCCAGAAACCATGACAGTCAAGCGGATATTGTCCCCTTGCCCAACGCGTGCCCCTGCCGCGGGCCCCGCGTTTCGGCGGCCTCCCCTTTCATGCGCGGTCACAGCTCCGGCAGAGCTCCCGCGCGCTACTTTTGTCAGCCGCGCCTCTATTCCATCCGGATGATCCCCGGATGACATGTCCACTATACTCTCCGATCCCTGCCGCGTCAACACGCCGGAGGGCGGGATGCTGTTTTTGCTTTGTATTATCTGAAGAACGCCTTTGCGCTCATATTGCACGGGGCGGTATTTCAAGGATCTGGAATTTCGTGTATAATGTCATCAGCCGGGGAACGCGCTGCCGCCGAAGACGGTATGCTCCGCTTTGGTTCCCCTTCCCCATCGCCTGACAGGAGGAAACATGATCAGAAAAGCGGAAAAAAAGGATCTGACCGCAGTCGAAAAACTGTATCGGGAGATCCACGACGCGGAAGAGGCCGGCCTGATCACGACCGGATGGCTGAGGGGGATCTACCCCGTAAAGGCGACCGCGGAAGCGGCCCTTTCAAGGGACGACCTGTTCGTGCTGGAGGAAGACGGGCGCGTTCTGGGCAGCGGGATCATCAATCAAAAGCAGGTGGACGTTTATGAGGGCGCCCCCTGGAGATGCCAGGTGCCGGATGATCAGGTGTGTGTGCTGCACACGCTCGTCATTTCTCCCGCCGCCCGCGGAAAAGGATACGGCCGGGCCTTTATCCGGTTTTATGAAGGATATGCCCTTGAGCACGGCTGCGGCGAACTGCGGATCGATACCAACGAACGGAACCTCGCCGCGAGGGCCATGTACAGAAAATACGGCTATCGGGAGATCGCTGTCGTGCCGACGGTATTCAACGGTATCGAGGGCGTCGGTCTCGTTCTGCTTGAAAAGCAGATATAAATACAGAGCAAAGGAGTTGACGAGCCCATGAAAAAAGCCATCATCCCCGCGCTTGCCCTTGTCCTGATCCTCGTTTCAATTGTATGCCTCACGCAGGCCGAAGAAGGGCCGCGCTTCGTCACCGTCCGGGAATGGCTGGACGCGAAAGGTGAATGCGGCGAATGCATGATCCTGCTGAAGATCACCCGGATCCTCAACCCGGTGCTTGCCGCTGCCGCCGATGAGACCGGCACGATCAACCTGTTCTCCGGCAGCGGTGAGGACAGCATGATCATCAATTTCATGAGCGATGAGTGCCCTCAGGAGGGTGCCATCCTTGTGATCGCCGATCCGAGGTACAACGAATACGAGGGAACCGTCGAAATGGCCGACTGGAAAGTCCTGCGGATCATGAAAGACCCGGCGCTGACCGCCGGAGAGTGAACGGTCAGATCCCAGGCCCCGAAAAACATCCATATGTCATGCGGGATGCGGCATTATGAAGAAGCGTGTATCGTTCCTCATCGGTCTGTGCGTCATCGCAGCGCTGAAGGTCGGCATGGCCCTCGCGGAACAGAGCGGACGCGCGCATGGCCCGGCCGCCAGCGGAAGATCAAAAATGCACTAAGACCCGCTCCTTTGTCATATCGTGGTACAACATACAGTTCCGTCCGCTTACATCCGCCAGCCAGACGACATCCTGCCATTTAGAGCCCTGTGGGATCCGGGATATGATGTTCTCCGACGCCCGGATCAGTTCCGGACGGAAATGGAGCGTCTTCTTGTCTGAAAATACGGCTGTATACAGGATCTGAGCCTCCACGAGATCCTGGAAAATGTGGCTGCCGTAAGACAGTTCCGGGTTATAACCAGCCCGGCTTTCCGCTATCTCGCAAACGGCTTCGAAACTGCTGATGTCGGAGAACGCGGTCGATACACCCAGCTCAGGCGATGACGTACCGATCCGCCCGGGGACCATCAGCAGCATGTGCTTTTGCTGATCCCGGTACTTCCAGTTGATCCGGCCGATCAGCGCGGCGATATCGGGCTTCTCGGCATAGGGCAGATGGTAGTATTTGATCGGGTCAACGTATACGATCAGGTCCAGTCTCGTTTTTCTGGAAAGCCCCATGGAAGCGCCGCGGGTCTCCAGCAGGATCCTGTCCTCCGAAACATCCTCCGGCAGGGCCGCCGCGCCCTGGTCCCGATAAACCCGCAGCGGCCTGCACTGCAGCAGATTGATCATATATTCCCGATCCTCCGATACATTGATGGTGAACTCAATGTCCACAGGCAGGCCGTACTCAGCCTGGATCAGGTGCATCATCCGCTGCATCCGCCGCATCATTTCCGTATTCCGGACCAGCCCGAGGCAGGAAATGAAACAGACGGACTGATGGACGCCCCGCTCCCGGAGCGACGCTTCCGCCTCTGTATCGTGTTCCAGCACCTGGTATTTCATGAACTGCGGCATCACCGGCTCCAATTCCTGCAGCGGCACCCTGCTCAGACGCCTGTTCCGCAGATCCACCGCTTCCGCTTTCCGCTGGGAATACCGGTGCTTTTCAGCCACGGTGGTACAGCTTGTGGCTTCCGGCTTATCCAGGCTGACAAGCCGCGGATAAGAGCCCTCCGTCCTGTCTACGGCCGAAGTGCCCAGCCCCATCACCAGCCGGAGCATGCCGGCTGAGGGATCTGTGTCCTTGAGGAATCTGTAGGGGCTGAAAGAATAACCGACACCCGCGGCACAGGGCATATAGTACGATCCGCAGGCCGATCCCGAAACGCGCATCACCAGCAGGGCCATCTGTTCATCCCGCCGGTCCAGGCCCCGCCGCTTGCGGTAGTCCAGAGCGGAAAGCCCCGCCGTGCTGGCGTACACCGTCCGCACGGCATTCTCGAATTCTTCCAGCCTTTCCTCCGGTGTGCCGCGGTTGGCGCAGAAAACCGATTCGTATTTCCCCGCGAACGCGTTATCAAAGCCATCCTCCAGAATACTGCTGGAACGGACGATATAAGGGGCCTGACCGTAGTATTCCAGGATATGCATGAACTGGTCCTTCGTTTCCCGGGAGAAAGTACCGGTCTTCAGGCGTTGCTCCAGCTGCTCCGCCAGTTCAAAATATCCTTCGTCTGTTCGCTGCCGGACGCGCAGATCCCAGAGATCATTGTCCACGATGTAGGTATAGAACACGTCCGAGCCTACATAGAAGGAATCGTGAGGTTCCATCACCCGGTCGATGTCCGGCGCGAGATCGCGGATCATGGCCCGGGCAAGCAGCATTCCGCAGGTTTTTCCACCCACCATGCCGGTACCCACCATATGATCCCTGATCTCGAAGTAATCCTCCGGCCGGAAGTGCTTTTTCACCAGCGTCCTCAGCCTTTCATCCCGGGTCATCATGATATCGCACATTCTGGCGCACTGTTCTTCCACGGGTATCGCGTTATCATGCAGCAGACGCGTCTGATCAAAAAAACGATCCCAGGAATCCACGTACTGTTCTTCCAGCGTCCGCTGACAGCTGTGCATCACCTGGTAGAAACGGCTGGCCTGCACGCCGTCCCGGATCGGATGGACCTGCCCGGTGGCAGGATGGAAGATGTGCGGCAGGAACATGGTGTCGGAGCTCCGGTTCCATACCTTCTCAGGGCGGATATACAGATCATCGCTGCCCTGATCCGAGTATACGTCCAGGAAAAGCTGGGTCGTATCGCTGATCTTGTTGATCGCATGGAAGGAGTGGCGTCCGCGTTTGATCGGGAAAAAAGCCACAGTGTCGAGGATGAACAGAAAGGGACAGGTGACCCGGAAAAAATTCCCCATCATCAGGTCCGTGGCCCAGGCAGTCTGCAGCTCCGACAGGCAGTCAAACACATAGAAGGCGTCCCTGCCCTCCCGCTCGATGACCCGGTGGATATCCACGGTAAACGTTTCAAACCGATGGGAAAGCGGAACGCACACGCGCCTGACCTCCGGGCATTCCGCCACAAGTTCCGGATGACCGGCAAATCGGAAATAGATGATCTTTCTGCCGTCCTTTTTTGCCTGTTCCACGAACGGATCTGAAAAACGGCGGAATTCTTCCAGATTGGACACGCGCCAAACCACGTTATCGCCCATTCGGATATGATCCAGCGCCTGATCCAGTTCGGGAATGCCGGACAGCACCTTGTCAAACGCAGCCATGCAATGCTCCCCCTTTCGGGCGTCATGATCCGTGTGTTCGAAGGATCCTGATTTCGATATGGATCAAACAAAAAAGGCAAAGGGATCATTTCAGACCCCTTTGTCTCTTAAAGGCACTATAGCACATTCGGGCTGTTTTGTAAATAATTCCCAGCAAACACTTGTGAAACGACAGACATTTTTCCGGCGCTGCGCGCTTCAAGCAGAGATCGTGTATGAATACGCCCGATCCTCACTCACACGGCCCGCTGCCGTTTTTCAGCGCTTCCCTGACCTGCATCAGCGTGGATCCGAGCAAATTCTGCCCCCGCCAGTTTTCCGCGTCGAAACGCGCTTCGTCATCCAGCCGAAGCCCGCAGGCCCATACGGTATCACTGTGCGCGCATTCCACCAGCCACGCGTCGCCGGTATCCAGCAGTCTCTTTTTCAGATCGTCATTCTGCGAAAACTTGGCGTACAGCCCCCGGTACGCGGCCTGCTGTCTCATGCCCGCCCATACCTTGTCTATGTACCCCGCTGCCCGGCGGCCGATGGCCTGCTGCTCGGCGGGGTCTTCTGAAGCAAGGACAGCGCCGGCCGAGGCATCATCCCCGAAGATCACGCATTTACGGTACATGATATACTGCTCGGCGGAGGAGAACCGCACCCCGTCCAGTTCAAAGGGCGACTTATACCAGTTGCTCAGATACCCGTTCGGCTCCTCCGGTCTGTGGAAGAAAAACGCGTCGACCTGCCGGCCGGAGATCGTGAGCCTGTCCGGTATTTTTCCGTTCAGCTTCAGCATATCCACGGTCTCGGCGATCCACTCGCTGTAGTGGTCATAGGGGGACTGGGTCCACCAGTCCAGCAGAGCGTCCAGCCTGTGGGCATCCTTCTCCATGCTGTCGCAGCGGTACTGTCCCGGATCCCGGTTCACCGTCACG
>CACZOZ010000128.1:0-6142 GCA_902782865.1 uncultured Eubacteriales bacterium | reverse complement strand
TTTACGCCGCGGGCCCGAACTGGCTGTTGTACATGTCGGCGTAGACGCCGTGCAGGGCCATCAGGGTCTCGTGATCGCCCTGTTCCGCGATGTCCCCGTCCCGGAGCACCAGGATCATATCGGCGTTGCGGATGGTGGAGAGCCGGTGGGCGATGACGAAGCTGGTGCGCTCCTTCATCAGGGCGTCCATGGCTCTCTGGGTCATCAGCTCCGTGCGGGTGTCCACCGAGGAGGTGGCCTCGTCCAGGATCAGCATGGGGCTGTTCTGGATCATGGCCCGGGCGATGGTCATCAGCTGTTTCTGCCCGGCGGAGATCGCGGTGTTGTCATTGAGCACCGTGTCATAGCCCTGCGGCAGCGCCTTGATGAAGGAATGGATGCCGCAGGCTTTGGCGGCGGCCTTCATGGCCTCGTCCGTCACATTCGGGGTGTTGTATATGAGGTTCTCCCTGACCGTCCCCTCGAACAGCCAGGTGTCCTGCAGCACCATGGAGAACATGTCGTGCACGTCTTTGCGCTTCATGTCCCGGATGCTTTTCCCGTCGATCAGGATGTCGCCGCCGGTGGTCTCGTAAAATCGCATCAGCAGGTTCACCAGCGTGGTCTTCCCGGCGCCGGTGGGGCCCACGATGGCGATCTTCTGCCCGGGCTCAAAGTGGGCGGAAAAGTCATGGATGATGATGTCGTCGGGCTTGTCCGGATAGGCGAAACGCACGTTTTTGAACTCCACCTCGCCCCGGACACTGCCCTCACGGGGCTTTTTGCCGCTCTCGTCCTCCATCTCCTCCTCGCCCAGGAACTCGAACACCCTTTCCGCCGCCGCGGCGGCGCTCTGGATATTGGTCATGGCCTGGCCGATCTGCTGCACCGGGCTCTGGAACTGGCGCACATAGATCATGAAGGCGGTGATCACGCCGAAGGTGATGGCGCCGTTCATGGCCAGCGCGGCGCCCACCACGCACACGGCCACGTAGCCGAAATTGCCGATGAATCCCATCAGGGGCTGCATCAGCCCGCCCAGGAACTGGGACTTGAAATTGCTGTCCTTCACCGCGGCGTTCAGGCGGTCGAACTCCGCCTTCACCTTCCCGTCCGCGTTCGTCACCCGGATCACGTCATGTCCGGTGTACATCTCCTCGATATAGCCGTTCAGGTCGCCCAGATTGCGCTGCCGGGCCACGAAGTACTTCTGGCTCCTGCCCACGATCACCATCATCAGGCCCATGGCCATCAGGGTGGAGATCACCGAGGTGCCCGCCATGATCCAGTTGGTGGCCACCATCATGATGAGGCATCCCACGAACTGCGCCGCGGAGGACACCACCGTGGCCAGGGAGTTGGACAGGCTCATGGCGATGGTGTCCACGTCGTTGGTCACGCGGGAGAGCACGTCGCCGTGCTCATGGAAATTGAAATAGCTCAGCTTCAGCCGGTCGATCTTTTCGGAGATGTCCCCGCGCATCCGTTTGGCCAGGCGCTGGTTGAAGCCCGCCATCAGGTAGTGCTGCAGGTAAGTCATCAGGGCGCTGCAGCCGTAGAGCGCGGCCAGTATGAGGGCCCTTTTCGTGACGGCGGCCATGTCGATGCCCGTCATGAGCCCGCCGGCGATCAGGTCCGTGATCTTCGAGATCTGCCGGGGCCCGATGATGGTCAGCACGGCGCCGCCGGCCGCGAGGAAAAGCGCGATCAGGATCACTTTGCGGTCCTCACGGCAGTACTTTATCATGTCCGCCACGGCTTTTTTCATGTTATGGGGCTTTTCGGGCATCCGTCCCGGCCCTCTTCTCCTGCCATGCTGCATGTCATCCCACCTCCAGTTCCGTCTGTGTCAGCTGCGACAGGGCGATCTCCTTATACACATCGCAGGTCCTGAGCAGCTCCTCGTGGGTGCCGATGCCCACGGCCCGGCCCTCGTCGAGCACCACGATCCTGTCGGCGTTCTTCACCGTGCCGATGCGCTGGGCCACGATCAGGCAGGTGGTGCCCTCAAGGTCCTCGCGCAGCCTCTTCCTTAAGGCCGCGTCGGTGCTCATGTCCAGGGCGGAGAAGGAATCGTCGAAGATCAGGATCTCCGGCTTCCGGGCGACGGCCCGGGCGATGGACAGGCGCTGCTTCTGCCCGCCGGACAGGTTCGCACCCGCCTGGGCGATGCGGGAGAGCCCCTTGTCCGGCATATCCTCCACGAACCCCCTAGCCTGGGCGATATCCAGGGCCCGCTCCCAGTCCTCTTTCGTCACGGGCTGGCCCGCGTCCCCGAAGGTCAGGTTCTCCTCCACGGTGCCGGAGAACAGTACGGCCTTCTGGGCGATGAAGCCGATCCTCTCATACAGCTCCGGGAAGGTGTAGTCTTTGATATCCGCGCCGTCCAGTGTGATGCGGCCCTCTGTCGCGTCGAAGATCCGGGCGGCCAGGGACACCAGGGTGGATTTGCCGCTGCCGGTGGCTCCGATGAAGGCCACCGTCTCCCCGGGGCGCGCCTCAAAGGAGATGTCCTTCAGGCAGTCCTCCGACGCGTCCGCGTACTTAAAGCTCACATGGTCGAATTTGATGCTGCCCTTCTCCTTGGGCGCGGCGCCGCTCCCCGGCACGATCTCCGGTTCCGCGTCGAGCACCTCGTTGATGCGCCCGGCGGACACCTGGGCCCGGGGCAGCATCATGAAGATCATCACCATCATCATGAAGGACATCACCACGTAGATCGCGTAGGAGGAGAACACCACCACCTCGCTGAACATGTCCACGCGCTTTAAGATGGCGGCGGGGCCGGTGAGGGCGATGCCCTCCACCAGGGACGCCCCCAGCCAGTAGATGCCCAGGCTCAGCGCGCTCATCACCATGCTGATGAAGGGCATCAGGATCGCGAGCTTCCTGGCGGTGTACAACTGGGTGCCCATCAGCGCCTCGCTGGCTTTCTCGAATTTCTCCTCCTGATAGCTCTCGGCGTTGAAGGCCCGCACGATGCGCAGGCCGTTCAGCCCCTCCCGGGTGACCCGGTTCACGTCATCGATCTGCTTCTGGATGACGCGGAACCGGGGCAGCACCAGCTTCATCAGGATCAGGATCACGCCCATGATCAGGATGACCGCGCCCGCCGTGAGCATCGAGAGCTCCCGGCTTTTCCCCACGATCTTGAGCACGGCCCACACGGCCATGATGGGGGCCTTGATCATCACCTGCAGGCCCATGGCCACCAGTATCTGGACCTGGGTGATGTCGTTGGTGGTCCGGGTGATCAGGCTGGCGGTGGAAAACTGACGCACCTCCCGCGCCCCTAAGCCCGTCACGTGGTGGAACACCTTTTCCCGCACGGTGAAGCTGAAATTGGAGGCCAGCCGGGCCGCCAGGTAGCCCACCATCACCGCCAGGGCCGCGCTGCCCAGGGCGCACAAAAGCATCTTGAGGCCCGCGGACCACACCGCGTCCATCGGGCTCCCGGGAGTCACGATCAGCCGGGTGATGTCGCTCATGTAGTCCGGCATCGTCAGGTCGAACCACACCTGCCCCGCCACCAGGATGAGGCACGCAAAGGCATAGAGCGCCTCGCGTTTTTTCATGAACCGGAATATCCTGATCACGGCTGGTCCTCCTTCCCGCGGGCCTCGTTGGCTATCTGAGCGCTGACAGCGACGGTCTTTTCCACCAGCCGCAGCAGTTCCTCCGTGTCCTCCCGCCCCAGGCGGCGCAGCATCTCCCCGGTGAGGGAGAGCACCTCTTCCTGCTTCGCGGCCACCAGGGCCCTGCCCGTCTGAGAGATGGACACCATCACGCGCCGCCGGTCCTCCGGGCTCATGGTCCGCTGCACATACCCTTTCTTTTCCAGGCTGTTGAGCAGATTGGTCACCCCGCCGGCCCCGATGCCGATCATGCGGCTCAGGTCTCCCGCCGTGATCCCCTCCGCCTGCCGGGAGAGGCAGTTGAGCAGCCCCATCTCGCCGAAGGACAGCTCCCGGGCGTTCTTGTTGAAGGGGCTTTTCCGGATCCCCGCCATGGTGCCCAGCAGCTTTTCGGCCGCCTGCCTGTAATAAGCTTCATCCATTAAAAATCTCACCACCTGAAATATTCATAACGTGAAACATAATAGACCGCCGCGGCGCTTTTGTCAATGCCGCGGCGGATCTTATTTGTTTTTATGCCCGGTCTTCTTCGTTACTTTTTCCGTATCAGGTCGCTCAGGCGCTTGCCGTAAAAGAAGTCGTGGGTCATTTTGCTGTACTCCGCCCAGAGGGGGAGGGTCTCGCACCCGTCGGCCCGGGGGCAGGGCGGCGCGCCGTCCGCCAGGCAGGCCACCGTGTTGAGGGGGCCCTCCATCAGCTCGATGATCTCGCCCACGGTGTACTCCTCCGGCCTGCGGCACAGCCGGTAGCCCCCGCCCTTGCCGCTGGCGCCCACGATGAGGCCGCCGGATACCATGTCCTTCACGATGATCTCCAGGTACTTCTTGGAGATGTCCTGCCTCAGGGCGATGTCCTTGAGGGGAACGGGGCTGCCTGAACAGTTCTCGGCCAGGTCGATCATGACGCGGATCGCGTACCGTCCACGGGTGGAGATCATCCGGAGGCCTCCTTTCCAAGTCTTTTGCCTATTATACCGCAGGGTGAATAGGTAAATCAAGAGCCTGAAGGCCCGGAACGAAAATATTTACCTATTGACTTAGTAGGTGAATAGTATTAGAATACCCCCGTACCCACACGAAAGGAGTTTTTTCACCATGATCTATGCCGACAATGCCGCCACCACCCGCATGAGCGACGCCGCCGTGAAAGCGATGACGGACGTGATGCGGGACACGTGGGGCAACCCGTCCAGCCTGTATTCTTTCGGCCAGCGGGCGAAGGAGGTGCTGGAGGAGGCGCGCGCGACAGTGGCTCAGGTCATCGGCGCCGAGCCCCGGGAGATCATCTTCACCTCCGGCGGCAGCGAGGCGGACAATCAGGCCATCCTGTCCGCGGCGCGCCTGGGCCTCAAAAACGGCAAAAAACATATCATTTCCACGGCCTTCGAGCATCACGCCGTGCTCCACACCCTGAAGAAGCTGGAAGCCGAGGGCTTTGAGGTGACGCTGCTGGACGTGCACGCAAACGGCATCGTCACCCCGGAAGAGGTGGACGCCGCCATCCGGGAGGACACGTGCCTGGTCACGGTCATGTACGCCAACAACGAGATCGGCACCATCCAGCCCATCCGCGCCATCGGCGAGGTATGTCGGAAGCGGAAGGTGCTCTTCCACACGGACGCGGTCCAGGCCATCGGCCACATCCCTGTCAATGTGAAGGACGACAACATCGACATGCTCTCCGCTTCGGCGCACAAGTTCCACGGGCCCAAGGGCGTGGGCTTCCTGTATGTCAAAAAGGGCGTCAGGATCTTTAACCTCATCGAAGGCGGCGCTCAGGAAAAGGGCAAACGCGCCGGTACGGAGAATGTGGCGGGGATCGCCGCCATGGCGGCGGCCCTTAAGGAGTCCGCGGATCACATGGGGGAGAACGCCGCGCGCGTGACCGCGATGCGGGATGAACTCATCGCGGGGCTCGAGAAGATCCCCCACTCGGCCCTGAACGGGGACCGGGAAAAGCGCCTCCCGGGCAACGTGAGCTTCTGTTTCGAGGGCATCGAGGGCGAGTCCCTCCTGCTGTACCTGGACGACGAGGGCATCCAGGCCTCATCCGGCAGCGCCTGCACCTCCGGTTCCCTGGACCCGAGCCATGTGCTCCTGGCCATCGGCCGGGTGCATGACGTGGCCCATGGGTCCCTGAGGCTGAGCATCGGGGACGACACCGCCCCGGAGGATATCGGCGTCATCATCGGCGCGGTCACCCGGGTGGTGGAAAAGCTGCGCGGCTTCTCGCCCGTCTGGCGGGATCTGTGCAGCGGCAAAACGGCATTCATTCTGTAAGGAGGACCTCACAATGGCATTATACAGCGACAAGGTGATGGACCATTTCCGCAATCCCCGCAACGTGGGCGTGATCGAGGATGCGGACGGTGTCGGCGAGGTGGGCAACGCCAAGTGCGGCGACATCATGAAGATGTACCTGAAGATCGACGACGATATCATCACGGACGTGAAATTCGAGACCTTCGGCTGCGGCAGCGCCATCGCCTCCAGCTCCATGGCCACGGAGCTGATCAAGGGCAAGCCCGT
>CACZOZ010000127.1:0-3247 GCA_902782865.1 uncultured Eubacteriales bacterium | reverse complement strand
GTAGATCAGCGTGCAGGCGGAGGCCCCCGTCAGGGACAGGGCGAAAATAAGGCCGAGGAGAAGGGCGGTCAGCTTTTTCATTCTTCACACATCCTTTCTTTTCCAGCAGAATGGAGGCATTATATGCGCATAATTATGCATAGTCAAGCATAAATATGCGCATATCGGTGTATTTTTCCTGTATTTGGGATCGATATGCCGACCAGCGCTGCCCCAAAAAAGATCCCGCCCCCTGTAAGAGAAACGGGATCATAAAAAACTCTCTGTCTTGTGACCGTGCCGGACGCTTTATGCCCAGGTACCGTTGCGGAACACGGGCACCGAAGTGCCGTCCGGGCGGATGCCGTCGATGTCAAGGTCGTCCGCGCCCACCATGAAGTCCACGTGGATGATGGAGTCGTTGACGCCCTTTGCCTTCGCCTCTTCCGCGGTCATGTCGTCCCCGCCGGGCAGCACTTCCTTGAAGCCCATGCCCAGGGCGCAGTGGCAGCAGGCGTTCTCGTCGAACAGGGTGTTGTAGAACAGGAAGCCGCACTGGTTGACGGGGCTCTCCCGGGGCACCAGGGCGGTCTCGCCCAGCATGGCGGCCCCCTCGTCCATTTTGATCATCCTCTCCAGGAGCTCCTGTCCCTTCCCCGCTTTGCAGGACACGGCTTTTCCGTCTTTAAAGGTGATGGAAAAGTCCTCGATCAGCTGGCTGTTCCAGGAAAGGGGCTTCACCGCCACCAGGGTGCCCTCGCACCGGCCGGCCATGGGGGAGGTGAAGATCTCCTCCGTGGGCATGTTGGGGATGTAGAAGGCGCCGTTTATATTATTCACCGCGCCGGCCCCCTCCCATCTGGCCCCGGGGATCAGGTCCACGGTGAAGTCCGTGCCGTTGGCGCTCCGGTATTTGAGGGAAGTGAAGCCCTGGGTGTTGAGCCATTCGGCCTTCGCCTGGATAAAGTCGGTGTGCTCCTTCCAGGCCGCCACGGGGTCGGTGTCCTCGCTGACGCGCACGGTTTTGAGCACGGCGTCCCACAGCCTGTCCACCGCGTCCGGCGCGTCCGGGAAGCACTTGCGGGCCCACTTCTCGGAGGGGTAGGCCGCGATGCACCACTGGTGCTTCCCGTCGATGGCGCTGCGGTAGGGCTTCATCACTGTGGCGCGGCTCCGGGCCACTTTGGACAGTTTCGCGGGATCCACGCCGTCCATCGCGTCCGGATCCTCCGAGTCGATGAAGATGCGGCAGGGCAGATCCACGGTCATCTGCTTCATCTTCGCTTCCTCCCAGGGCAGCACGGTGCCCAGGGTCTCCTCCGACGCGTAGAGGAAGTTCAGCCGGGACTGGACGTCATAGGCCCAGTCCACGTTCACTTTTTTCGCTCCGGCCTTATAGCACTCCTCGATGATGAGGGCCGCGAAGGCGTGCTGCTCCACGGACACGGTCAGGTTGACCACCTGCCCGGGCCGCACGTTGGCGCCGGTGCGCACGATCAGCTCCGCGTATTTTCTCAAGACCTTTTCGGAAACGCTCATGTCAGTATCCCTCCGATCCTTATTCGTCTTCGTCCCCGCCCTGCCCGAGGATGCCGTGGAACAGCAGGGCGTTGTACCGCGCCTGGGCCTCCATGCTGGTCTTTCTCTCCCGCCACGCGTCGATCTCGGCGCAGATGGAGAGGGCCTCGTCCACCAGCATCTCCTCCGACTTGGGGCGGGCCTGTATAACATAGCTCGTCATGCGGTCGATGGCCCTGGGGCTGCCCAGCTGGGAGGCGAGCAGCGCCGCCAGCTCCGCGTCAAAGCCCAGGGAAGTCACCGCGTCCACGAGCCGGTCCCGCGCCATGGCCCATTGTCTCTGGTTCTGGTTCATTTCTCCTCCTGTGGGCGGTCATGACTCACATCTTGTCCGCCCTGTGCCGGAGCACCGCATCAGTATAGCATATTCTTCCGCGGAGCACCAGCTGGACGATCCGGGCCCAAGGGCGTTGATCCCCTCGGCCCGGTGCCGATCACGGTGTATCTCATGCCGCTTACATCCCGTTCGGACTTGTAGAGGCATATCTCCTCCACGGTCCATACCGCCCGGGGCACCTGAAAGGTGCTCAGGTCCAGCCCCTCCGGCAGCAGAGGTTTTCGGATGAGGGTGATGTGGGGATAAAAGGGCCGTGGATCGAAGGGGATCCCGTTTCCCGTGAGCGCCTGACGCGTTCGATCGGCCAGATCATTAAGCTCCGGGGAGGGCTTCAGCCCCGCCCAGAGCACTTTGGCTTCCGGGAACACGCCGGGGCGGTCCATCGTGAGGGTGAAGGGCCTCCTCACCGGGGGCAGGAGGGATGTGATGTCCTCCTCCCACTGCCCGATGAAGGCCAGTGTCAGGTGCAGATCATCGGGCGAAAGGTACGTCCCCGTGGCCCCGGCGGCGCGCAGGCGCTCCTGCGTCTTGTTAAGGGCGGTCAGGAAAGGGGCGTTCGGCTTCAGGGCGATGAACAGGCGCATTTTTCTCTCCTTTCAATGATCGGATATGCCTTCAAGGGACCGGATCGGCGGGCTGTTTTGGCCGATCCGTTTATTTTTTCCCGGCGGCGTGATATAGTAGGGGCATCAAAGATCCGCCTCATGGGCGGGGAGGAACGGATGATGATGAAACGTGCCGCCGCGCTGCTCCTGATCGCGGTCGTCTGCGCCTTCGCGTCCGGCACCGGGCCGGAGGGGGAAACGCGCGTCCGCGTGTTCGAGACCAGCGATATCCACGGCTGCCTCATGGACACTTCCTCCGGCCGGGAGGAGACCTTCCAGTACCGCCTGGCCCGCATCGCCCGGCTGGTGGAGGAGGGCCGCTCGGACCCGGAGGTCGACGCAGTGCTCCTCCTTGACGGGGGCGATGTGTACCAGGGCACGCCTGTGTCCGACCGGCTGCGGGGGAGTGAGATGCGCGCGGCGATGGACGCGATGGGGTATGACGCCGTGGTGCTGGGCAATCATGAGTTCGACTGGGACGTGGAAACATACGCCGCCGATCCGGACGCCACGGTCCCGGCCTATGACCTGGGCGCCTTTTCCGGCGATCCTGCCATCCCGGTGCTGGCCGGGGGCCTCACCTATGCCGACACAGGGAAGAGCGTGCCATTTACGCGGGACTATGTGATCGTTGAGAAGGCGGGCCTCAGGATCGCCCTGATCGGCTACATCCCGGATTTCTCCCGCTCCGTCCTGACGGAGAAGATCGCTCCCTACCGGATCGACGGCAGCTTTTCTTCCCTGCGGG
>CACZOZ010000126.1:0-13560 GCA_902782865.1 uncultured Eubacteriales bacterium | reverse complement strand
TCCTCGTTCTTGAAGATGTAATTGTTCAGGGAACCGCCCGCGTCCTTGAGGCCGTACTTGCTGCCGGCGCCTTCCCGGTAGAAGGCCCACAGCGTGGGGTTCACTTTGAAGCCGTCCTGCTCCAGGGCGTCCTTGAGCGGGATGGCCTTGCTGTTGTCCATGCCGCCGGACCCGGTGCCGCCGTAGACGAACCGGGCGGAAGAGGTGCCGAACAGGCTGATCTTCTCAGTGCCCGCGAGCGGCAGGGCGCCGTTCCGGTTGCGCAGCAGCACCGCGCCGTTGGCCACCACGGACTCGCAGATCAGGTCCGCCGCGGCGGCCTGGGACGCGCTGTCCTCATAGTCGGATGTAAAGCGGGGCGGCAGGTCCTCCGCCGCGTCGCCCACCACGGTGCTGCCCTCGATGCCCAGCACCATGTTGATGATGGTGGCGTAGTTGTTGGCGATCGGGCCGGCGATCATGAGGAACACGAACAGGAACGCGAACACGCCGCACAGGACCTTCCAGAGCAGCCTGCCCTTTGACTTGTTATTCTTGGCCATTGCGAACCTCCTTTTTTCAAACACAGCGCACGTAAAACACCTTTACCGGCCGGATCGGGGGCGGCCTTACGTCACCGTCCGGCGCGAAGTCTTTTAAAAAGGCCGCCGCACTTGTCGCACGGCGGCCTGAAACTCCCTTTCAGGCGGGCAGGATCACTCGGTGATGTTGAACACAGCGATGGTCTCTTCCACATTGGAGCAGGCCACGATCTTGTTTTCCAGGGTCACGTCATCCAGATCCTCGCGCAGGTCTTCCACGGTGATCACGGTGCCGGCGATGTTGTGGTTGGCCAGGAAGTCGGCAGCGCCGTCGTCAGTGCCGTCGGGGAAAGCGATATCGCTCATCTCGTCGGTCCAGTTGAAGGTATCCAGGACCATGGCATAGCCCAGCACATTGCGGCCAAAGGACTTGCCGTGCTGCTCGAAGTAGATACCGTCCAGGGTGTCCAGGGTGATGTCGAAGTGGCAGGCCTCGTCGTCAGCGGATTCCGCGGAAGAATAGGTGCCGGAGTACACGATCAGCTTGTTGCCCTTCAGGCCGGGATCGGTAGTGCCGAACACATATTCACGGTAGAACAGCTCATAGTGGGTATCGTCGCGGAGCACCAGGCTCAGATCACGGGTCCAGTACCAGCCCACCGCATCGATGAAGCTGACTTCGCTCAGGTTGTAGGTGCTTTTGATGGGTTCGGCAAAAGCGATGCTCATCACAGACAGCGCGAGGACCAGGGCAGCCAGCAGGGCGATAAACTTTTTCATGGGGTCTCCCCCTTATTATTCCGGCCTGCCTTGGGCAGGTCGTCTTTTCGGGGATAATGTATCAGCCGGAACATTTTGCCACAAGGCATACATCGTAACTGATGGTTTTTACATCGTGATCAGATCATCGGAACAACCCGTCCAGGAAAGCGTTGTAAAGATAATAGCGGCTGGTCAGGTCCTGGTGGATGTTGTCCGACAGGCAGTAAAAGAAGTTGTTTTCAGCCCGATCCGTCCCGTAGCTGAAGCGCGGATCGGCAGCCAGGGCGCGGGCCAGCTCATTGCAGTTTTCAAAGGCCAGGTCCTCCGCGCCGCCGCAGGCCATGTAGATGTAAAAAGGAGCGTCGGTCCCATCCGCCGCGTCGATGACGGCCTGCGTATCCTGCATGGGCCCGGAGAAGGGCAGGTACTCGGCGCATACATCCAGCATATGGGGGAACAGCGCCCAGGTGGTCATGCTGCCCATGGAGAAGCCGCAGATGGCCCGCTGATCGCGGGACGCCCGGAAGCCCGTCTCGTCCGCTGTTTGGGCATAGGTGCGGTAAGTGCCCTCCACCAGGGGCATGATCTCCTCCCGCATCTCCCGGGGGAACTGATCCCAGTCGTAGAGCAGATGGCGGGCGTCATAGTAATAGGTGGGCGCGGCCAGGATGAAGGGCTGGGCGATACCGGTGGAGATCATGTGATCCAGAGCGTTCTTGGTCTCCGGGTTGCACAGGAGCGTGGTGGGGTCGCAGCCCCGGCCGTGGAAGAAATAGATCACGGGATAGCGTTCCGTGCCGTTTTCATCGTAGCCGTAAGGCAGGTAGACATACATCGTCTTTTTGTAGGCTTTCTCCCCGTACACATGGGTGTCATACTTCATCTTGACCACCGTGCCCGGCTGATCGCAGGGCGCTTCGTAATACGCCCGGTCATAGAGCAGATAGTGGGTGGGCACGCCCGCCGGATCGCTCGCGTCCAACAGTACGGGCTGCTGAGGCTCCGCGGTTTCGGCGCGCGTCGGGAAAGAGCCACAGATCAAACAGAGCAGCGTCAAAAGGGCCACGATCCTTCTCATCGTTCTTCCTCCTCATCATCAAAAGCGGAGGCCTCCGCCCCCGCCTTAAAATACCCGGTCATTTGAACAGCACGTCCCGGAACGCGTTGTACAGATTGAAACGGCCCTTCAGGGTCTGGTGGATCTCCTTGGAGATGGCGGCGTAACAGTTGTTCACCTCAGGATCGGTGCCGTAGGAGAACATATCGTCCGCGATCATGGCGTTGACCAGCGCCACCACCCCGTCGTAGGCGATGTCGCGCTTGCCGCCGGAGCAGATATAAAAGAACACGTCATCCGCGTATCCGCTGCCCGTCATGGCCTCCTTGAGGGGTTTCAGGTTATCGACGCCGCTGCCGGACATGGGCATGAAGTATTTGGCGACGTCCATGCAGCGGTAAGTCACCTGCCAGCAGACGGCGCTGCCCTGGCTGTAACCGGAGAAAGCGCGGTGGGCCCGGGAGGCGGTGAATCCGGCTTCATCGGCAGAAACGGCGTAGGTGGAATAACGGCTCTCCACGGCGGGCATCAGATCGTTCCGCACCTCGTCCACGAACACCGCGTGGTTCGTGGCCCGGTTCTCGTAGTCATAATAATACGTGGGGCACACCATGATGAAGGGCTCGCAGATGCCCATGTCGATCATGTTGTCGACGGCGTTCTTCACGCTCTCATCCCCGATGAAGCTGTCCTGAGTCTCATTGGTGCCGTGGAAGAAGTAGAGGATGTTGTACTGCCCGGCCTCGTCGTAGCCGTAAGGCAGATACACATTGGCCCACTGCTCAACGGTGTCCCCGTAGACGGTCGTGGTGTATTCCAGCTTCTCAACGGTGCCGGGACGCTCGCAGGGCGCCTCCCAGAACTTGGGCGCGTAGTTGCGGAAATGGGATTCGAAGCCGCCGTCCAGTTCGGTGACGGTCTCCTTGCGGTCCTCAGGCGCGGTCCTCTCCTCCGCCGCGGCGGGGAACAGAGCGCACAGAGCCAGCAAAAGGATCAGGGCAAGGCATAAGGTCTTTTTCATCACAGGTCCCTCCTTTATATGTTTGAGTTATCGGATCACCGGATAGTCAGTACGGAGCGGAAGGTGATCTCCCCCGCCTCATCCTCCTGATACGTGAGAGCGCAGGTCTCCTCCCGGGTGATCGTGACGCTGCCGTCCTCCGCTGTTTCCGTCAGGGTCGTGCCCTCTCCCTCCAGGCCGTATTCCTCCTCACTGAAGGTGAAGTAAAACTCCCGGGACGCTCTTCCGCCCGCGTTGGTGATGCCGTCCCACAGGCTGTGCACGTTGCCGGGGCCGGTGATGAAGCCGATGTCGATCGTGACGCCGCAGTCATCCATATCCGTGCCTGTGACCTGACAGCTGAAACGGATCAGCTCGTGATCCGGGCCGGTCATGGTGACGCTGATACGGTCCTTCTCCGCGGAGACCTGCGGCTCCAGGGCCGCCCAGTCACTTGAGAAAGCGCCGTTCTCCAACAGGTTCGTGTCGAAGCGGACCAAAGTTTTCGTCGCGGCGGCGGTAAGATACGCGTCCCCGTCACAGGTCACAGAGAGCTTTATCTCGTCATCTTCCTGACGCAGAGCGCACACGACGGTGCCGTACCGGGCGATGACCTCCGACAGTTCCTCCGCGTCGGAGCGCGCCTCGACCGTCAGCGTGAATTCCCTGCCGTTCATCAGGCCGGACAGAACATCGTACACACTGAGCGTATTTTCCGCGTGGGCGCACGCGCTCAGCAGCAGGCATACCAGCAGCAGCGCCGATATCTTTTTCAATGATGATCCCTCCTTTTCGCGCCGAAGAAGCGGCGTCTGATGAACTCATCCTAAAAAAAACCGCGGTCCGCCGCAAGGCGAACCACGCAACTGATGATTTTTACATCGTGATCACTTTTCCGGGGCCAGCAGGAGGATATCCAGGAAGAACATTTTCCCCCGCTGCTCGGCGGTGAGCGTGCCGTTGTATTTTTCCGCGATGCGGTTCATGCTCTTCATGCCGAAGCCGTGCCAGTCCGGATCGTCCCTGGTCTGCGGCAGGCCGTCCACAAAGGGGATATCATCCCCGCAGGGGTTTTCCATATGGATGGTGAGCATGTTCCCGTCCCGCGCGGAGGACAGGGAAATGAAGCGTTCCGCGCCCTCGGGCAGGGCGGACACGGCGTTGATGGCGTTGGTGAGGGCGTTCTGGAACAGGGAATACAGGTCCAGCTCCTCCACGAAGGAAAAGTCCGTCCTGCCCAGGGAGCAGGTGAGCACGATGCCCCGCTGCTGACAGATGCCGATCTTTTCCGCCAGCAGCACATCCAGCACCTCGTTGCCCGAATTGGCGGGCCGCTCGTAGGCGGCGATGGACTGCTTCAATTTGTCCAGCTGCTCCTGGGGCACCGTGCCCCGGAAAGACTTGAGCAGGTGCTTGAGATCGTGGTATTTCTCGTTGATCAGCTGTGCGCTCTCCTTGCTGGCCTCGTACTGCACCCGCTGGGTGTGCACCAGCTCCCGCATGGTCTCCATATTGCTGGTGAGCCGCGCCTGTTCCATCACGCCGAACTGCAGCGCGATCACCAGCACGTCGATCAGGATCTGGAACACCGCCTCCGCGATGACGGCCATGGTGTTGCGGTCCGGGTTGTCCTGGCTGAGCCGGGCCATGCCGATGCACAGAAGCAGCACCGCCACAGAGAAGAGCGCCTTGTGCTTGTTGTCGAAATTATCCTCCCGATTTTTCACGAAGGGCCGCAGGGCAAAATACAGCAGGATATATACCAGGCCGTAGCAGACCGTGTCCACGATGAGGACGCCGCCCGGCTGCCTGGAAAAAGCGTCCACCCAGGCGATCTGCCGGCACAGGGTCTTCACGGTGCCCGCGATATCCTGGGCGATATACCCGGTGGCCGCCGTGAACAATACGGTCCAAAGACTCTCGTCAAAGCAGATCCAGGTGATGACGATCAAAATGACATACACCATCAGCGGCACGGCCGCGTGGGAAAGCATGGCCGCGGGGGTGGTGCCGACGATGTAGATCCCGCGGGTGATATACATCAGGCCGCAGCCCGCCGACACGGACAGCGTGAGCCTCAAAAAGAAGCGCCCGCGCCTTTTCATGGAATGGGACACCAGCAGCAGGCCGATCACCGACTGCAGGAGCAGCAGCGCGCTGCGCCCATGCTGGTACCAGACGGGCATGTAGGTCATTATCGGCTCCCCCCTTTGTACTGCGCCAGGGCCGTGAGGAACTCCCGGCGCTTGCTGGAGCTTACGGGCAGCTCATGGCCGTGCACCATCACGGTGTTCCCGTTCACCGCCCGCACGTACTTGAGATTCACCAGGAAAGCGGCGCTGCACCGGATGAAATGCGCCGCCGCCAGCTTTTCCTCGTAGGTCTTCAGATTGCCCCACTGGCGGATGATCTCGCTGTCCGTATGGATGAGCACGTCGTGATTGGAAACCTCGATGAAGGTGATATCGTCCGCGTTGACCCGCCTGATCTCCTCCCTGGTGCGCACTTCCAGGCTCAGGGAGGTGTTCTGGTGGGCCAGCATGCGGCACACCCGGTCCATCTTGGTGGAGAATTCCTCATACCGCACGGGCTTGAGCACATAGTCGAAGGCGCCCACGGAATACCCCTCGATGGCGTACTGGGTGAGCATGGTGATAAAGATGATCATCACCCGGTCGTCCATCTGGCGGATCTTTTTCGCCGCCTCCATGCCCAGCATGTCGGGGATCTGGATGTCCATGAAGATCAGATCCGCGTCGCACCTGTACTCGGTGATGAAAGGGATGGAGCGGTCATACACCTTCAGGTTATAGGAAAGTCCGTCATGGACCTTCGCGTATTTTTCGAGCATCCGGGACAAACGTTCCGCCTGCTCGGCCTGGTCTTCCAGAATGATGATGTTCAGCATCCCGCGTCTTCCCCGTTTCTTTTATCCGGACCGGCGATCCGCCGTGATCCGGCAAATGATGATATCCCGTATGCATGATAGCACGGACCCCCGGGGCATAGAACGGATACATCGTAAATGACTGTTTTCTCATCGTAAAAGGCTCGTTCAAGCGGTCCGCGTCCGGCCCGCCGGATGATGCCGGCCGCTGAGGAGCTGCTTTGTTTTTGAGCAGGCTTCTCAGCGGGATATGCCGGAAGATCAAGAGCGTACCGGCTTCCCGGGCATCCCGGCGGGCCCGCAGATCGTATGAGCCCGATATAAAACGACCCCCGGAGCTTTCCGCTCCGGGGGCCGCTCATCATCGAGGATATCTGCCGAAGACAGCGTCAGTTCTCGATCACCGCGTCCAGGCAGAACCGATCCAGCTCCTCCTTGGCGGAGAAAGCGGCGATGAACATCTGGTTGCCCATGGCGCCGCTCAGGGCGTCCGGCACGCGGCCCACCATGCGCATATCGGCGGTGCTAGTGCGGATCAGTCGTGCTGTCACGAGGAAGAAATGCCGTCACATACTGCCTGACAGCTTCATAAACCTCATCAAAATCCGGTTTGGCCGCATCCCCGGTGAAGCGGAATTTCTCATAGGCATGACGGAGGTCGTCAGGACGATGAAGAAAACCATCAAAGGATCCCAGCTGTCTGCCGCTGTTTTTCAGTGTGCGCATCAAAGCAATTTGATCCAGCTCAAATACCTGTGACAGATAATACAGATCGACCACATCTTTGATCCTTCTGAAAACTTTATCTGATGACACAGCAGCGATCTTATCCGTCAGCATCTGCACAGGTGAAATGCCTCGAAAACGCAGGCCCGCGACATCATACATCTGTGTGGGCTGCGCAGGGCGATTGACATCCACATCCATTGTGAAAAGGATCTCATCGGTCTCCGGATCGGACAATTCAAAACCGGCGGAACGGCCCTCGCCATACATACGGTACAGCCGGACATTCAAGCCAATGTGGTTTTTCCGAAGCGCTCCGGACAATGATCCCTCCATTTGCTCCGCGGTCGGAAGTGTATCCGAATACCAATTGGCATCGATATCCGCTGTGTGGCGGATATCGTCTGTGAGACCCGCATCCATCAAACAGGCTTTTAATACCATCGCGCCTTTGAAGTCGACAGGTATTCCGCTGTCATAGATCGCTTTCATGACTTCATACATCAGTTTTTCTTCCGCTGTGATGATCATACCCGGCGCTCCTTAATCATTGTAGTAGTCTATTGCCGCCTCCGCCAATCTGTCAAAGGCATCCTGGTACTCCGGCACCGGAAAAATGCCATGAAAGCTGTTGCCATTCTTATAATAATACCGGCTCAGCGCTTCCGTGATCCCCTGCATATCCAGTATGGATTCATTGGCAAGCGCATCAGCCACCGTACGGTTAAGATCGGTGTATCGCAGCCCATTCCTCTCCCGCACATTGATCGGGTCGATCTTGTTGCCAAGTACGGCAATGCCGTTAAAGCGGGAAAGAGAATCGGCTCCATATACCCACACGACAAATTCGTCACTACGTCCCCCAAAGTTTCCCTGGCACATGAGTGCTTCGTCCAGCGCGAAAACGACGGGTTCCCGTATATGATCTGCCACAGCGCGCAGCCAGGCAAGGGCACCGACATAATCTCTTCTGCGGGGCAGATCCCGCTTCTTATGGTCATAAACCGGCAGGTTTAACGTCTTGCGATTGACCAGATCCATCTTTACACGATCTTCGAGCAGACGAATCACATAATCAGGAGGAACACGCACACCGCTTTCCCAATTCTGCACCGTGCGGAACGGGATCTGATAGCGCCGAGCAAATCCGGCCTGAGTATCGCCAAGACGCTCCCTCATTTCCCGAGTGTCCAAACATATCACCTCACGACAGCACGATACACCCATTGGGTGTATCGTGTCAAGTAAAGATCGTCATATTCCATGATTTTCTGACGGTCATGCACTTTTATGAACATCGGCATCCCGGGCTTTCTTTTGGGTCCCGCGATCGCATGAGCCTCACATAAAGCGAAATACAACGGCCCCCGGAGCTTTCCGCTCCGGGGGCCGCTCATCATCGGGGGATCTGCTGAAAACAGCGTCAGTTCTCCGTCACCGCATCCAGGCAGAACCGATCCAGCTCCTCCTTGGCGGAGAAGGCGGCGATGAACATCTGGTTGCCCATGGCGCCGCTCAGGGCGTCCGGCACGCGGCCCACCATGCGCATGTTCGCGGCGTACCGGCCCTCCAGCTCCTCATTGGACAGCCTGAAGTTCTTGCCGTCCCGGCGCCCAACGAACACGCAGTAGTAGTGCTGCTCCTGGGGCTTCTGGGTGCTGCCGTAGGCGATCATGTCCGCCCAGATCTTGTACACGTCGGTGGAGTTGGCGAAGTTCATCATGTCCGGAGAGAAGCCGCCGCTGGGCCGCATGTTCACCTCCAGGGCCACCACCTCGCCCTTTTTGCCCATGTACTGGTCTTTTGTGAGGCGGAAGAACTCAAAATGCACGAAGCGGCTCTTCACCCCGAAGCTCTTCACGGCGGCGCGGTCCTTCTCACGCACGTCCTCCGCCAGGTCCTTCACGATGTAGTAGATGGAGTTGTCGTTGTTGTTGACGATGTCCATGATGGAGTTGGGGGTCACGTTCCCTGTCTCGAAGATGGGCTCGCCGTCCGGGCCGATGATGGCGTCGTAGCTGTTCACCTCGGCGGTGACGAACTCCTCCATGATATATCGCACAGCAGGATCCTTCTCATCCAGGAAGGCGCGCAGCTCGTCCTCATCGTCCAGCTTGTAGGTGTGGGAGGCGCCCACGCCGTTGTCCGGCTTGACGATCACGGGATAGCCCACCTCGGCGATGAAGGCCTTGCAGGCCTCCAGATCGTCCACGATGTGCCAGCGGGCGGTCTTGATGCCGGCGCGCTGGTAGTACGGCTTCATGCCGCTCTTGAACTTGATGCGCTCCAGGTCCTTCACCTGCCAGCCGGAGGGGATGTTGAAGTCGGTGCGGAGCATGGCGTCCCGCTCCAGCCAGTACTCGTTGTTGCTCTCCACGAAGTCGATGCGGCCGTACTTGCTGATGAAGAAAGCCGTGGCGCGGTACACCTCGTCGTAGTTCTCCAGGGAGTTCACCTTGTAGTACTCGTCCAGGTTGTTGCGCTGGTCGTCCGTCAGCTCCCAATAGGGCTGATCGCCGATGCCCAGCACCCGGATGCCGTTGTTTTTCAGCTCCCGGCAGAACAGCCAGTAGTTGGTGGGGAAATTGGGCGAGATAAAGATGAAGTTCTTCATAGTTTTCCTCTCCTTGCCTGTCAGTCCAAGAGATGGGGGATGTGATAGGCGGTCTGCCGGTACCACCATTCCCAGTCGTGAGCGCTGTCATAGCCCCAGATGTCGAACCACACGTCGATGCCCTTGGCGGCGCAGATGTCCCTCAAACGGAAGGTGGTCTCCGGGATCTCCCAGGCGCCCTGGCCCACCACGATGATGCCGCGGCCCCGGTTGTAGTCCTCGATGAAGGGATGCCCGGGGGTCATGCCGGCAAGGTAGTCCACCGGGCTGTTCAGGTACACCCGCTCGTCGGAATACCCGCCGAAACCGTAGGACGCGGTGTAGATGCCGCTCAGGGCCAGCAGGCCGTCGAACAGGTCCGGCCGGCGGAAAAACAGATTGGCCGCGTGGGTGGCCCCCAGGGAGCAGCCGTAGGCGATCACCTTCTGGTCGCCCCGCATGGCGCGGATGAAGGGCACGATCTCGTTGAAGATGAAGTACATCCACTGCTCGTGCCGCCAGGAGCGCCAGCCCCCGTCCCCGTTCGGGTCGCTCCAGGTCTCATTATCCAGGGTGTCGATGGAGAACACCGTGCACCGGCCGTCATCGATATAGGGCTGCCAGATGTCCGTGAGGTGGAAATTCTCAAAATCGTAAAACCGGCCGTTCTGGCAGGGAATGAACAGCACCGGCTTGCCGCCGTGCCCGTACACCTTGAGCTCCATGTCCCTCTCCAGGGTGGGGCTGTATTCCTTGTAATACTCCGTGTGCGTCGTGGTCACTCCCTTTCATACAGGAGGATGTTCATGAAGAACGGGATCTGCTCCTCCCAGCAGGCCTCGCAGTGGTCGCCGTTGGGCACGATGCGGCTCGTGAGGAGCACGCCCTTGTCCAGAAGGGCATCGCAGGTCCTTCTGAAGCACCGCCGCATGCCCTTGTGGTTCCCCATCTCCCGCTGCCCGTAGTCCATGTAGATCACCGTGTCCGGCGCCACATGGGCCCCCGAGATCATGTCGTTCACCCGGTCCCGCACCAACCACACCGACGGGGACAGGGCCGCGCCCCGGGAGAACACGTGATTGTAGGCCGTGAGGCCGTACAGGGTCATGAGCCCGCCCATGCTGCTGCCGGCGAGGAAGGTGGCTTCCCGCCCCGGCAGGGTGGGAAAGCGCTTGTCGATCCGGGGCTTGAAGGTGCCGGTGAGCCACTTCATGAAGATGTCGCCCTTCCCCGTCACCTCGCCGAAGGTGTCGTCCGTAAAATCGTAGGGCGAATACTCGCACAGCCTTCCGTTGGGCGGGTTGTGGTCGCACTCCACCGCGGCCACGATGAGCGGGGTGCCGGTCTCCTCCAGGAATTCCTTCATGCCCCAGGACTTGCCGTAGGTGGCGTCGCTGTCAAAAAACACGTTGTGCCCGTCGAACATGTACAGGACGGGGAACCGCCAGTCGGGATGCTCCCGCGCTTCATCGGGCACATACACATACACCTTGCGCCGCTGGTGCCCGGTCAGGGGACGCACGGTGGTATTCCAGGTAATGATCATAGTTCCATCCTGCTCAAGTGATCGGCGCTGCCGCCGAAGGCAGTTTATCATATATCGCGGCGCGCAGGCAAGCGCCCCGCGGGCGCAAATTGTACTGCCTCGGTATTTTGGGATAACAGGGCGCGGGACGGGCGGCGGGCCCGGCCGCTCCCAGTGGCTGGTAAATAATGTCAAAAGCTGCCTTCGCGCCTTATTTTTCAAGGCTTCCGGCCGTTTTTTACCGACGTGGAAATGACCGTTTTTTGGCCTTATGCTTATTATATCCCGAAAAGCGGCGCTTTCCGGGAAAAACAGGACTTCAGGCAGGACAAGGATGGATCATTTTATCAACGGATCATGGGCCGCGTTCGGCGGCGAAGGAGGAAAGGATGCCGGAACTTAAGGATGCCCTGGTGTACACGAAGCCCAACGGCCTGCGCCCGAGGTGGGCGGTGTTCCCGCTGAACGGGAAGGCGCCGGCGGTCAGCCGGGAAAAGGGCGGGCACGGCTGCCATGACGCCTCGGCGGACCCGGAGAAGGTGGCGGCCTGGTGGCGGGAATACCCGCGGGCCAACATCGGCCTGGCCACGGGAAAGGCGAACGGCCTGGTGGTCATCGACGTGGACCGCGGGCACGCGGACGGCGTGGACGGGGAGGAGACCCTGAAGGATCTGGAAGAAAAGCTGGGCCCCCTCCCCCACACGGTGGAGGTGCTCACCCCCAACGGCGGGCGGCACCTGTACTTCAGATACCCGTCGGACCGTCAGATCGCGAGCCGTGCCGCCCGGGCGGACTTTCCCGGCGTCGACATCCGGGCCGACGGCGGATACGTGGCCGCGCCGCCCTCCCGGATCCGTATCGCGGACGGGAGCTGGCGCGCTTACGAGTGGGAGGTATCAAGCTATCCCCACGAGACGCCCCTAAAGGATCTCCCCGAAAAATGGCTGGACTGGGCCGCCCCGGCCCCCGGCCGCTTCACGCTGCCCGATCCCGATCTGGTCGCGAAAGGGACAAGGCACGATACCCTGTTCAGATACGGCTGCAGCCTCAGGGCGAAGGGCAGTGAAGAAGAGAAGATCCGGGAGGCACTGACGGGATACAACGCGCGCCTGAAGGAGCCCCTCGGGGACAGCGAGGTGGCCGCCATCGCCCGGGACGCGGCGAAGTACGATATCCCGGAAAAGCCCGCCGCCTCCGGGGGCCGGAGATCCAGGCCCCTCCTCACCCTGCCGGACTTTAAGAAGGCCCTATCGGACAGGGGGTACCGGGTGCGGCACAACCTGATCACCGGCCGGATGGAGATCTCGGGCGTCACGCCCGCGGGCCGCAGAATGACCGCCAGCGACCTGTGCGTCACCCTGTACAGTGACCTGTGCCCCCTCTTCAGCGGCTGCTCGATGGACACCATCAGCCAGTTCATGGCCTACACGGCCCGGGAGCACACCTTCAACCCCTTCCTGGAACTGATGGAGGCGAACCCCTGGGACGGCAAAGACCGCCTCGAACAGCTCTATGAGATCATGGAGATCGGGAACGATCCCCTGTCCCGGACCCTGCTGTACAAATGGCTGCTCCAGGGCGCGGCCCTCCAGTTCAACGAAGAGAAAGAGGCCTACGGCGCGGATGGCCTCCTGGTGCTCAACGGCTCCCAGGGCGCGGGCAAGACCTCTCTGTTCCGCCACCTGGCCTTAAGGAGCGAGTGGTTCGGCGAGGGCAGCTGGATCGACGACCGGGACAAGGACACCTCCCGCCGGACGTTCACCAAGTTCATCGCGGAGATGGGTGAAGCGGAGAGCACCCTCAAAAAGAGCGACATCTTCCGGCTGAAGGCCCTGATCACCGATCCCATAGATGAGTACCGCCTGCCCTACGGAAGGTATGACGTGCGGGAGCCGAGGCGCACCAATCTGTGCGCCACCTGCAATACCGGGGACTATCTGATCGATCCCACAGGCAACCGCCGGTGGTGGACCATCCCCTTCAATAAGAACCTGTCCCGGGAGGAACTGCTGGAGCTGGACGCGGTGCAGCTGTGGGCCCAGATCTATGCCGTCGTCTCCAAGATGGAGAAAGCGGAGCGCGCCGGATGCTTCCGCCTCACACAGGACGAACGCGAAGCGCTGGAAAAGCGCAACGGCGGATTCGAGAAGCCCGTGAAGGGGCAGGAAGAGGTGGCGGATATCCTGGACAAGGCCGAACGGGATCATCTGCCCACAAAGCTGATGACTATCACGGAATTCAAGGAGTACTGGGACGAGCTCAGATACCTTACCGTTCAACAGGTCGGGATCGCGCTGAAAAGAAACGGGATCGAAGTGCTCCACGGCAAGAGGGGCAATATGGCTGTACTGCCGAAGCCCGGCCCCGCTAATTTCTACAACTGACGCTGCGCCCGCAGCAACAAGGGGCTGTTGCACAGCCCCGCGCACGAAAATCTGACGATTTCCGTGCGATAAGACAGAGGTATGAACCCTTCACCGATCCTGCGG
>CACZOZ010000125.1:0-5628 GCA_902782865.1 uncultured Eubacteriales bacterium | reverse complement strand
TGAGGCGGCCCTCCCGGTCGATGACCAGGATGGGGCGGATGCCCATGACCGTGCCCATGACCGCGGAAGCTGCCGACACGCGGCCGCCCCGCATCAGGTACATCAGGTCCTCCACCATGAAGCAGTGGCAGACCCTGCCCGCCCACTCACGCAGGGAAGCGGCGTTCTCCTCAAGGGTCATCCCATGTTCCCTGTTCTCCAGCGCGATCTCCGCCAGAAGGCCGATCCCGCCCGTCGCCGACAGGGTATCCACGATCTGGATGGAATGAGCGTGGTCCCGCAGAAGCTTTTCCCGGGCGCTCAGGGCGCTGTCCACCGTCTGGGTCAGGCCGCCGGACAGGGCCAGGTACAATACCCCTTCCCGGTCCATCACCGGGCCCAGCTGCTCCCGGTACTGCATCGGGGCGATCTGGCTGGTGTGGGTGACGGCACCGCCGCGCTGGACATCGTAAAAAGCGTGGCGCTCTGCGTCCGTCTCCGCGGAAAAAGAATCCTTCCGCGCGTCCCCCTGTGTATACTCCATGGGCAGGACGCTCACCGAGCCGCCGATCCGCTCCATATCAAGATCAGCGGACGCGTCCACCCAGATACTGTAATTTTCCATCAGGCTCATCCTCCGCGCCGCGATTGATTTTTCACGGCTGAGCCATTATACTGTAAGCGCCAGACGCAATACAACGGTCAGATTTTACCCAAGTGTTACTTTTACTGTCAGACGGAGCGTCCTATGTATGAAAATGAGGAAAAGACACGTGTGCGGCGTACCCGGCAGGCGATCCTGACGGCCGTAATCGCCCTGAGCGGGGAAAAACCCTACGGCGCCATCACGGTCACCGATATCGCCGCACGGGCCGGCATCAACCGCAAGACCTTCTATACATATTATGATGATCTGGACGATTTCACCGCCCGGCTGCGCATGGATCTGGCCGAAAAACTCCGGCCGGTCATCGATGAGGCGGATCTGGGCAGCCCCTCCTTCGACGCTTATCATTTCTTCCGCCGGGTCGCCGCCGCCGTGAACGAGGATCTGGAGATCTACAGGATGTTTTACCGGGCGGACATCCTCGCGCCTTTTCTGGAATACTGCCAGGATGAGGCGGTGAAAGAGTTTCTGAGCCGTTATCCGGGCGGGGGATCCCTCGACGATGACAAGTACCGGCTGCTGGGCAAATACCTGGGGGCGGGCCTCATCAGCGCCTTCACCGAATGGATCGTATACCCCGTCGTGCCTCTGGAGGAGTTCGCCCGGCTGATGAGCACCATCACCCTGGGCGCTTTCACCGCGGCTGAGACGCTGTAGGAGGTGCTTTGGAATGGATTTTCTCGAAAGAACGGAAAGGCTGATCGGCCCCGAAAGCATCTCGCGGCTGAAGAACTGCCGTGTGGCCGTTTTCGGTCTGGGCGGCGTGGGCGGGCACGCGGCTGAAGCCCTGGCCCGCTCCGGCATCGGCGCCCTGGACCTGATCGACAGCGACCGGGTGGCGCCGAGCAATATCAACCGGCAGGTCATCGCCCTGCACAGCACCGTGGGCCTGTACAAGACCGACGCCGCCGCTCAGAGGATACAGGACATCTCCCCCGGCTGCGCCGTCAGGACCTATCCGGTGTTTTTCCTTCCCGAAACATCGGACATGTTCGATTTTTCACAGTATGACTACGTGATCGACGCCGTGGACACGGTCAAGGCCAAAATGGAACTGATCCTGAAGGCCCGGGACGCCGGCACCCCCATCATCTGCTCCATGGGCGCCGGCAACAAGCTGGATCCCACGGCTTTCAGGATCGCGGACATTTACGAGACGAGCGTCTGCCCTCTGGCGCGGGTGATCCGGCAGCAGTGCCGCAAGGCGGGGATCAAATGCCTGAAGGTGGTCTACTCCACGGAGATACCGCTCCCGCCCCATCCCGCGGCGGCGGAGATCACGGATCCCGGCGCAAAAAAACGGAGCCCTCCCGGCTCCGTCGCTTTCGTCCCCTCGGTGGCAGGCCTGATCATGGCGGGGGAAGTGGTGCGTGACCTGATCCGTTGAGCGCCCCTACAGCTTTTCAAGATAAGCGGCGGCGTCAAAAGGCATGAGGGGCTCATCGTGAGGCAGATACAGCGGATGATGTGGGTGCCCTTTCACGGACACTTTGCCGCAGCGCACCCATTTAGCCCCGCGTTCCAGCCCGATCCCGATCATATCCCTGAGACAGGGCCTCAGGAACGGGCGCTTCTCGATCAGGTTCCCCCACGCCGCCCACACGGTGTCTGTCAATGTCAGGGCATAGGAGAACGCCTTCATGTTCTCCTCATGGAGAGCCCTGTAGCACTCTTTCTCGATATCGTTCGCGTCCGTCGCCCTCTGGGGATAGACGTTCATCATGATAAAGGAATCATACCCGGCGTGAAGAGCGATCCTCTCCACGCTTTTGAGCGTGGGATCCAGAGCGTCCGGCCTCGCCGTGGAGGGATTGATGCCCACGCAGATCAGCGGGCGATCCCCTCGGGTCCCCAGCAGGTAACGGTATTCGGTATAGGCGCAGGGCACGAACAGCCACCGCCGGCTGTCGTAATCTTCCTGGGGCGCTTCGGAAAGGCGCAGTTCCTCCTCAAAGCCGATGTCCCCCAGGCGCCGGATGTCCTCCGAAGGCACATGACGCGTCACTTTCATCACTCGTCACCCGCTTCAAGGCGCTCTGTCCCGTCAGCCTCATCGATCCCGGGGACACGCTGCCGGCGCTTTTCGGTCAGGTCCCGCAGCCGCGCGGTCCGCCCGGCGATCCGGCTGCCCAGGAGCGCCTTGCTTTTGTAATGATCCATCATCACCCGGACGCCCACGGCCGCGGGGATGGCCGCCGCCACACCGCCCACCGTAGCCGCCAGGGCGCCCACGCCCAGCGCAGCTCCCGTCTTCACCATCCGGTAGACCGTATTTTCCATCGCGGCCTTCTGGGTCTTTTTGCCCATAATGACCTTGGCCTGCTCCGTAACAGCGATGACGGCGAAGGGAAAGGCCGTGCCCACTGTATCGGTGATCTCGGTCAGAAGACCGGTATCCTCCATCAGGCCCAGGTCCACCGCCACGTCGCTGCCGTAGCTCAGGCCGGTGGAGACCGTATCGATCAGCGTATCCCGCTGGCGCTTTTTGTACCGGGCCACCAGCTGGCCGAACCGGGCACGGGCGGCCTCATCGGGGACCGGAGAAGTCTTTTCGTCATTCACGGTGGTCAGCGCGGTCTCCTCGCGCACCTCCCACTGAGGAAAGGCGCGGTCCCGCGTCTGCAGCTTTTCCTTCATATTCCCCATCACCCTTTCAGGTATTTGCGCAGGTACTGCCCGGTATAGCTCCCCTCGTGGGCCGCCACAGCCTCGGGCGTACCGCTCACCACCACTCTGCCGCCGGCATCCCCGCCCTCGGGGCCCAGATCGATGATGTAGTCGGCCGTCTTGATGATGTCCATGTTGTGCTCGATCACCAGCACCGTGTTGCCCGCGTCCGTCAGGCGCTGGAGCACCGTGATCAGGCGGGACACGTCGTCCATGTGCAGCCCGGTGGAGGGCTCGTCAAGGAGCAGCAGGGTCCTCCCCGTGGCTTTCCGGCTCAGCTCGGTAGCCAGCTTGACCCGCTGGGCCTCGCCTCCGGAGAGAGTGGTGCTGCTCTGGCCCAGGCGCATGTACCCCAGGCCCACGTCATTGAGGGTCTGCAGTTTGCGCAGGATCCTGGGGAACGCCTCGAACACGCCGATGGCTTCCTCCACCGTCAGGTCGAGCACGTCGGAGATGCTCAGCCCGTGGAAGCGCACTTCCAGGGTCTCCCGGTTATAGCGGCTCCCGCCGCACACCTCGCAGGGCACGTAGATATCGGGCAGGAAGTTCATCTCGATCTTCAGCAGCCCGTCCCCGGAGCAGGCCTCGCAGCGCCCGCCCTTGACATTGAAGGAGAAGCGGTTCTCCTTATACCCGCGCACCTTCGCCTCCGGGAGCCCGGCAAACACCTGACGGATCAGGTCGAACAGCCCGGTGTAGGTAGCCGGATTGCTGCGGGGCGTGCGCCCGATGGGGCTCTGATCGATGGCGATGATCTTGTCCAGCGCTTCCACGCCCTCCAGACGGTCGAAATCCGCCCGCTGGAAACGCGCCCGGTTGAGCGTATGGGAGAGGGCCGGGTACAGGATGCTGTTCACCAGGCTGCTCTTCCCGCTGCCGGACACGCCCGTCACGCAGCAGAAGACCCCCAGCGGGAAGGAGACGTCGATGTTTTTGAGGTTGTGTTCCCGGGCGCCCACCACCGTCAGGAAGCCGGTGGGCAGCCGGCGCTTCGCGGGAATGGGGATGCTCTTCACGCCGCCCAGGTACTGCCCGGTGATGGAAGCGGGCGTATCGATCAGGTCCTGCACGGTGCCCTGAGCCACCACGTGTCCCCCATGCTCCCCGGCGCCCGGCCCGATATCCACCAGATAGTCCGCCGCCCGCAGTGTTTCCTCGTCGTGCTCCACCACGATCAGGGTGTTGCCCAGGTCCCTCAGACGCCGCATCGTCTCCAACAGGCGGAAATTGTCCCGCTGATGCAGGCCGATGGAGGGCTCGTCCAGGATATAGAGCACGCCCATCAGGCCGCTGCCGATCTGGGTGGCGAGGCGGATGCGCTGGGCCTCGCCGCCTGACAGGGTCGCCGCCTGACGGGACAGGGTGAGATACTCCAGGCCCACATCGCACAGGAAATCCAGCTTGGCGTTCATTTCCCTGAAGATCTGATCGGCGATCACCTGTCTGGACGGGGAAAAGGTGACCCCGGCGAAAAACCGGCGGCAATCCCGGATGTTCAGGTCGCACACCTGGGCGATGCTGCGCCCGCCGACGGTGACGGCCAGGACTTCCCGGCGCAGCCTGCGCCCGTGGCAGACAGGGCACTGCTCGGCCGACATGTAATTCTCGTAGTACTCCCTCATCCCCTCGCTGGAGGTGTCCCTGTAGCGCCGCTCCAGGGTGGGGATCAGGCCCTCATAATCGGTCTGATAAGTGCTGCCGCCGCTGCCGAAGCGGACGGGGATCTTCTCGCCGTTCGAGCCGTAGAGGAGGAGATGTTTGATCTGCTCCGTCAGGTCCCTGTAGGGGGTGTCCATGGAGAAGCCGTAATGCTCGGCCAGGGCGGAAAACATCGTGTGGGCCGTGCTGCCCCTGTCACCGCTGTTCCAGCCCATGCAGGCGATCGCGCCGTCATTGAGGCTTTTGCCGGGTTCCGCCACCACCAGGTCCGGGGAGATGCGCATCAGTTCGCCCAGGCCGCCGCAGTGGGGGCAGGCCCCGAAGGGGGAATTGAAGGAGAACATGCGGGGCGAGAGCTCCTCCAGATTGACCCCGCAGTCCGGGCAGGCGTAGTTCTGGGAGAACAGCGTTTCTTTTCCCGTATCGGCGTTCAGGCTCAGCACCAGGCCCGCGGCCCGGCGGGCCGCCGTTTCCATGCTGTCGGTGAGGCGCTGGCGGATACCGTCCCGGATCACCAGCCTGTCCACCACGATGTCGATCTCGTGAGCCTTCTGTTTGTCCAGCTCGGGGACTTCCTCCAGGTCGTGGATCTCCCCGTCCACCCGCACGCGGACGAAGCCGTCCTTCCTGGCGCTCTCGAACACCTTGACATGGGT
>CACZOZ010000124.1:0-2456 GCA_902782865.1 uncultured Eubacteriales bacterium | reverse complement strand
CTGGCTGATCACCGCCTTCTACCTGTGGAAGAACATCGGCTACGGCATGGTGGTGTACCTGGCCACCATCACCGGCATCAGCACGGAGTACTACGAGGCGGCGCAGATCGACGGCGCCAATATCTACCAGCAGATCCGCTACATCACCGTGCCCCTGCTCAAGCCCACCTTCATCATCCTGCTGCTCTACGCTCTGGGCGGCATCATGAAGGGCCAGTTCGAATTGTTCTATCAGCTGGTGGGCAACAACGGCACCCTGTTCAATGCCACGGATATTTTCGATACCTATGTGTACCGCATCACCACCACCCAGCCCCTGAGCATGGGCCTGGGCACCGCCGCCGGTCTGTTCCAGTCGCTGTTCGGGCTGATCGTGATCGTGGTCACGAACGTGTGCATCAAGCACCGCAACCCGGAATACGCGCTGTTCTGAGGAGGGGAGGGGATCGTATGACCAACAAGATCAAGGATCGGACCACCATCCCGTTCCACATCGCCAAAGGCGTGCTGCTCACGCTCCTGTCGGTGATCTGCGTGCTGCCCTTCATCGTGATCATCTCCGGCTCTTTGACGGACAACTACACCATCCTCAAGGACGGCTTCAGCCTCTTCCCCCGGAACATCACCCTGGAGGCCTACCGCACCATCTTCCGTTCCCCGGAAGGCATCATCCAGGCCTACAAGATGAACTTCTACTACACCATCATGGGCACGGCCCTGGGGCTCCTGGTGATCACCCTGACGGCTTACGTGATCTCCCGCAGGGACTTCAAATACCGCAACAGCGTGTCCTTCCTGATCTATTTCACCACGATCTTCGGCGGCGGCATGATCCCCTGGTACATGATGTACGCCAACGTGCTGAACCTGCGGGGCTCCACCCTGGCCATCTGGTTCCCGGCGCTCATGTCCCCCTTCCTGGTCATCCTGATGCGCACCTTCATCACCGGGTCCGTGCCGGACGCGGTGGTGGAATCGGCCAAGATCGACGGGGCCGGCCACTGGATCATCTTCTGGCGGATCGTGCTGCCGGTGCTGGGTCCGGGCCTGGCGACGGTGGGCCTGTTCCAGGCCCTGGGCTACTGGAACGACTGGTACCGTTCCTCCATGTTCTCCACTTCCAGCGAGACCTGGTCGCTGCAGTTCTACCTGTATGACATGGTGAACTCCACCATGGCCATGCGGCAGATGGCCCAGAACGTGAGCCTGAACACCGCCGACCTGCCCACCCAGACGGTCAAACTGTCCATGGCCGTGGTGGCCACCGGTCCCGTGCTGCTGTTCTACCCCTTCGTGCAGCGGTACTTCGTCAGCGGCATCACCATCGGCGCCGTGAAGGGATAAAGGAGCTTGAAGGGCGAAATGCCTTCAGGATAAAACGTCAGACTATTATTAAAAGGAGGATCCCCATGAAACACTTCAAGCAGACCCTGAGCATCGTGATGGCCCTGATCCTGTGCCTGGCGATGGTCCCCGCCCTGGCCGCGGATGACCTGAGCCAGGAAGCGAACCTGGTGTTCTACGTGATGGGCGACGCGCCCAAGGACGAGCAGGTGGTGGAAGACGCCATCAACGCCATCCTGAAGGAAAAATTCAACGCCACCATCGATTTCCAGTTCTCCACCTGGACCGACTTCAACCTGAAGTACAACACCCAGCTCACCTCCGGCGGCGCGGACCTGATCTACATCGCCAACTGGCTGGACTACGGCCTTCTGGCCCGCGCCGGCGCTTTCCTGGAGCTGGACGAGCTGCTCAACGAGTACGCCCCCGAGCTGCGCGCCCTGGCCGGTGAGGACATGCTGAACATGTGCCGCGTGGAAGGCGAGCTCTACGCCGTGCCCGCCCTGTGGCCCGAATATGTGCCCCTGGGCATCAAGTACCGCGAAGACCTGCGCGCCAAGTACGACCTGCCTTATCCCGACAGCCTGGAAAACATGGAAGCCTATTTCGCGGGTGTAAAAGCCAACGAGCCCGATCAGGCCATTCTGCGCTGCACCACCAGCGAGAGCGCCAGCTCCCTGAGCGTGGCCTTCGACGCGGCCAACGTGCTCAATATCAAGTACCCCTGGACGAATGCCAACGGCTTCCCTTACGGCCTGACCTCCAACTACGATACCCCCGATCAGGTGTATGACTACTGGTTCTCCGACGATTTCGTGGAAGATATGAAGCTGCTCAAGCGCTGGGCTGATATGGGCTTCTGGTCCAAGAGCGCCCTTTCCGACACCAACGACAGCGAAGCCTATACCAACGGCCTGTGCATCGCTGAAGTGGCCGGCATGAACCCCAACAAGCAGATTTCCTCCGCCACCACCTTCGCCAAGGAACATCCCGATTGGGAAAGCGCCTATATCACCTATGGCGAGGTGACCGGCGTGCTCTTCCCGGGCCACGCCACCCAGAACGGCACCGCCATCGTGCGCGGCACCAAGTATCCCGAACGCTGCGCCATG
>CACZOZ010000123.1:0-4180 GCA_902782865.1 uncultured Eubacteriales bacterium | reverse complement strand
GTACTGCAGCACCAGGTCATAGTAGTCCAGCATGTCGTTCAGGTCCGGATCGTTGGCCAGGTCCATATCCTTGCCGGTCTTGAGCTCGGCGAAGTACTCCAGGGGGTTGGCCTTGTTGGTCACCCAGGTGGAGCCCAGATGGTTGGTCAGGGACAGGCTGGTCTCGGCGTAGTGCAGCTCGAAGGGGCGGATGCCTTTGGCGGTCAGGTCTTTGCACAGCTGCTCCAGTTCGGCGCGGGTCTCGGGGGTCTTCTCCCAGCCGGCTTCCTTCAGCAGGCGCATGTTATACAGGATGCCCCAGCCTTCCACGTAGATGGGGAAGACCTGCACGGTCTTGCCGTCCAGAGAGCAGGCGGCGACCTGGTCCGGGGTCAGCTCCTTGACGATGTCCATGTCGGACAGGTCAGCCAGGTAATCGCTCCACTGGGCGATCTGCTCGCCGAAGCCGCAGCCGAAGATGTCGGGGAGCTCATTATTGGCCAGCTTGGACTTGAGCAGGTTCCAGTACTCCGAGGAGGAGGGGAACTCGCCTTCGATGGTGCCGATCTGCGGGTTTTCGGCCTTGTAGGCTTCCACCAGCTCGTTGAAATTGTCGGTCCACTGGCCCAGCGCCAGGAACACCGTCAGATTGACGGAGCCGGGAGCGGCTTCGGCGCCTGCGAAGGAGCAAAGAGAAAGGGCCATGATCAGGGTGAGCACGAGTGCCGTAAGCTTTTTCATTGTGAGACCTCCTTGTATTTTTTTGCTGCCCGCGCCGCGGGCGGCGGTGTATTTTCGCGGCGCTTCTTTGCGCGCCGGCGAAACCGGGATCAGCCCTTGACCGCGCCGGCGGACACGCCGGCCAGTACCTGCTTCTGGGCGATGATGAAGAAGATGAACAGGGGAAGGATGGAAAGTGTGAGGGCCGCCAGGGCCACGTCCCAGGCAAAGAACGCTTCGTTGAACAGGGCCTGCATGGAGATCTGGATCGTGCGCAGCGCGTTCTTGGACAGCACCAGCTGGGTCATCAGGTAATCGTTCCAGAACCAGAGGGTGTTGATCGTGGCGACCGTGAACACCGATCCCTTGATCTGGGGGAACACGATGCGCCAGTAGGTCGTCAGGGCGTTGCATCCGTCGATCAGGGCGGCCTGCTCGATCTCCACCGGGATGGCCTTCACGGCGCCGGAGATGATGAAGGTGCTCAATGAGACGGTCATGGCCCAGAAACACACGCTCACGCCGGGCAGGCTGTTGTTCAGGTGCAGGTTTTTCGTCAGCCTGGCGAAGGGGATCATCAGGGCCTGGAAGGGGATGGACATGAAGGCGATGATCACGAACAGGCAGATGTGCGTGAATTTGTTGGGATGCCGGGTGATCCAGTAACCGGTCATGCTGCAGAAGACCACGCCGCCGAAGTTGGAAAGGATCGTGATCACGGCCGTGTTCTTGAGCGAATTGGCGAAATTCAGGCGCCGCCACGCGTTCTCATAATTCACCAGGGTGAAATTCTCTCCGGGCCAGGCAAAGATGTTCTTCGCGATCTCGGCGTAGGGCTTGAAGGAGTTGATCACGATGATGTAGAAGGGCACCAGGACGATGATGAGACACAACAGCAGCACACCGGTGCGCACGGTCATGCCGGTCCTGCGTTTGGTGCTCAGTCTCATTTGGATCATAGCGTTACCTCCTTCCGGGACGTGAGCCTCACCTGGACGAGACTGATGACGGCGATGATGAACACGAGCACGAACGCCTTGGCGGAGCCGTAGCCCATTTTATTGGAAGCGAACGCCGTCTCATAGACGTTCATCGTCACGGCCTCCGACAGGCGGAAGGGATTGCCGTTGGTCAGGGAGATGTTCAGGTCATACATCCTCAGGCAGTTGACGATGCTCAGGAACAGGCACTGGGTGATGGAAGGCATGATCAGAGGCAGCACGATCCTGAACAGGACATGATGGGAACGGGCGCCGTCCACCCTGGCGGCCTCCAGATAATCATCCGAGATCGAGGTGAGCCCCGCCAGGTAGATGATCATCATATAGCCGGCCTGGCTCCAGGTCATGACGATGACCAGGGCCCAGAAGGAGGAATCACCGGTGGTGAACCAGGCCTGCGCGAGCCACGGGATGCCCAGGGCGTTGCCGATCACCGGGAAAAGGTTCTGGAAGATGAAGCGCCATACGAAGCCGAGGATGACGCCGCCCACGATCTTGGGCATGTAGAACCCGGCGCGCATGAAGTTGCGGAAGGGCACGTCCTTGGAAAGCCCGTACGCCCAGGCAAAGCCGATGATGTTGGTGAAGATGGTCACGAAGATGGTGAACTTGATGGTGAACCACATGCTGGTCCAGTACTTGCTGTCCTGGAACACCCGGGTATAGTTGCCGAGGCCCACCACTTTGTAGCTGGATTTGATCCCATCCCAATCCGTGAAGGAATACCAGATCTGCTGGATGAACGGGACCAGACACAGGGTGATGAAAAGCACGAGCGCCGGCATCATGAATATCAAGTAATTGCCCGCTTCCCTGAGTGTCCTTCTGTTTTGCTTCATGATCTGCATCAGGAGCCTCCGTCATAAGTCGCCGAGTGTTGCCTGTCTGACCGGAACGATGTATCGTATGGCATTATTATCGATAAACAGGGCCAAAATGAAAACAAACAAACTTGACTTTCGGGGGGGATATTTTTGATTTGTTGCCCTAAAAAAGCCGCGGGCGGATAATTGCGCCGGATCGGGGATGTATGATAAAATATGGAAAAACATGATGACCGCCTGGATCTTAAAAGTAAAGGAGCGGGGAGGATGCAGAAAAAAAGAATGCCGTTCAGATCGATCCGCTACAAGGTCGTGGCGGCGTTTCTGGCTGTCACTGTCCTGGTCCTGTCCGGGAGCTTCGTCTATTTCCGCCACTACGCGCGTGAGACGGCTGTGGAAAGGTACTGGGATCAGATGACGCCCCTGAGGCGCGCCCTGGAGAACAACCTGGGGACCTATATCGGCACATGCGTGGGCGCGGTACACAGCGTTTATTACAACGAGGCTGTGGTGCGGAGCATCAACAGCCTGTCATCGAACTTCGTCAACGCCGAAACGCCCGATTCCAAATCGGTCTTCTCCTTCCTGCTGAGCGTGTACGCGTCCCTGCCCGCGGCCCGGCAGATCCGTCTGGCCGCCTACCGGTCCCACCGGTCGTTTCTTCTGACGACCACGGATCTTGTCCGTTACGTGGATGAAAGGCCCGGTATGTCCTTCGCCTCGGAGTATCCGGAGCGGGCCGGGGACAGCAGCTCTGTCGTCAACTGGGTGGAAGGCAGCCACCCGATGCACTCGTATGAGCATTTCGTGTCCCCGTACGCTCATCCGAGCGGGTATGTGTTCACGGTCCATGTGCCCATCTTCATGCTCCCCGATTCACAGAGCCCCATCGGCCTGATATCGGTGGATATCTCCACCGACTATATCGACCAGAACTGCGGCTATATCAGTGAGCTGGGGGCGGATGTCTATATCTCCGACATTGACGGCCGGCTGATCTATGCCGGGGATCCGGCCCTGATCGGGACAAAGTGGCAGGAAGTGCCATCCCTTAAAGGCCTGCTTTCGCCTGAGCCCGGTCCCGCCCGGGACAGCTTCGTGCGTGACGGCCGGCTGATCACCGCCGACCTTCTGGACACGTCCTACTGTAGATGGCATATCAATACCGTGATCTCGGTGGGCGACCTCACGCGGGACTACACCCTGCTGCAGCGGCAGCTGTTCATCGTCTATTCCTGCAGCATGCTGCTTCTCGCGGTGATCATGTACGTGATCACCGCCCGGTATACCAGCCCGCTGAACCGGATCGCCATGTTCCTGCACGCCAATTTCTACGGGGACCATTACGAGCTCAAGGCCCGTTTGGCGGATCATTTTGATTACAGCGCCAATGACGAGATCCGGTTCCTCGCGGAAAACATCGACAGCATGCTGGATACGTTCAACAGTTTCGTGGCGCGTCAGTATCAGCTGATGGCGGCCAGAAGGACGGCCGACCTGCGCACCCTGCAGGCCCAGATCAATCCCCATTTCATCTACAACACCCTGCAGTGCATCGCGAGCAAGGCCCTGGAAAAAGGCGATATCGATTCTTACCATTACATCGCCTCCTTCGGGCAGATCCTGCAGTACGCCATGGATGTGGACGAGCGTCTG
>CACZOZ010000122.1:0-2458 GCA_902782865.1 uncultured Eubacteriales bacterium | reverse complement strand
CTCGCTCCCGGGGACGAGCGCCGGGTGAGCCAGCGCGGCCTGGACGGGCACTTCATCTATTACGAGACGTCGCGCAAAGAGGTCAACGGGGAGATCATCGAGATCGAGCGCCGGCTCACCATGGAGGAGTACCTATCCCTGCTCATGGACGCGGACACCTCATTAAGGCAGATCCGGAAGACCCGCTACTGCATGACCTGGCACAATCAGTACTACGAGGTGGATGTGTTCCCCTTCTGGAACGACAGGGCCATCGCCGAGATCGAGCTGACGGACGCGGCAGAGACCGTGGACTTTCCCGAGGAGCTGGAGCTCATCCGCGAGGTGACGGACGAAAAGGAGTACACCAACGCCGCCCTGGCGGGCAAGGTGTTCTGATCCTGGACCGCCTTTTTTCAGGCCCGGTCTTCCCTTTGGACCGGGCCGATTTGTGTTTTGGGGAATATGTGATATAATACGTATGTGCTCTGTCGGATGACGGAGCGAATGAAGCAAAACGGAGGAAGAGCATGAACGGATTTTTATCCGACTATCAGAAGGACGCGTCGACCAGGCGGGCCCTGACCGCCACCAGGATCGTGGCGGTAGTGCTCCTGGCGGTGATCGTGATCATGGGAGCCTTCCTGTTCCGCTCCGAAAAGATGCCGGACAACGGACGGCTGGAGATCCGCCGGCGCATCGTGTCGGACCTCAACAGCGCCATCGATCAGGTGAACCGGCTGGACCGGATCGTCACTTCCAGGACGGCCTATGATATCGGCAAGGTCAGGCAGTATATCTACAGCATGCAGCAGCTGGACGATCTGGGGGACGCCATGTTCGGTCAGCGCCTGATCGCCGACGGTACCTTTTCCCAGCTGTACACGGATTTGGGCACTTACGAAACGTTGACCCAGGCGGCGAAATCGTCCACCATGGACGCGCAGCAGCAGCTGATCGATCATCTGCAGAACCTGAAAGCCCTGCTCAATTAACGGTCATGAGCAGCATGGATCCGGGGAACGAATGAGTTCCCCGGATCTTTTTTGTCTTCCGGGCCCCTTCGAAGCGTCCATGCCGCGGTTGATTTTGGTTTTTGCCGGTGGTATAGTGATATTGATGAAACGCACTGGCGGACAGATCTGCCGCCGGGCTGAAAACAGGAGTGACTGCCATGATGATCCACCATATCCGTTCTCACAAGGCCGTTTGGCTTCTATTGGCCGCGGTCATCGTTTTCTCGCTCCCGTGCGTGTCTCCGGCGGCCCGCGCCGAGGAGCCTGTGGTGATCACCGTACCGGGGATCACAGTTACCGTCAAGGACGGCGGCAATAAGGGGGACCCGGCCGCGGGCTACATCATGCGGCGGATGACGGGTGCCGATGCCCCGTCCACTAAAGGCGCTTCGGGCTTTTCCAAATTGGAAGGGAATGACGCCCGGCTGTATACGGCACTGAAGCCCCTGATCGAGGAAGTGGCGGCGGGGGAAAGGGGATCCACGGAGTTTCAGATCCCGGTCGAGGAGATATTCGAAAAATACTGTTATACGGCCGGTGAGCTCGGTTTTACTGAGATCAACAGTTCCAATGCCAGCACTGTTAAAGACGCTATGGTGGCAAAAGCGTCGATCGATCTTCATAGAGTCATGAGCGCGCTGCTGGTAGATTGCCCGTATGAGCTTTATTGGTTTGACAAAACAATGGGCATCGGCAGCAGATACAGTTATAGCTATTATCCCGGTGATTCAACGGCTGAGATCTGGTATGCCGATGATTACACTTTCATATTTTATGTATCTGCGGAGTATTCTGTTTCCGGGACTGAGGGTACTTTTGCTGTGGATACCTCCTGGGGCACATCGGTACAGGCCGCGGCCGCGGCCGCGAGGGGCATCGTCAGCAATCATGCCGGCCTGGGAGATATAGAAAAACTGACGGCCTACAAAGATGAGATCTGCGGCCTGGTGGATTACAACCATGCCGCTGCCGATGATGACGATCATTCTTACGGCAATCCCTGGCAGCTGGTCTGGGTGTTCGACGGTGATGATAGCACCAAAGTGGTCTGTGAGGGCTATTCCAAGGCCTTCCAGTTCCTGTGCGATGAATCTTCCTTCAGTGGGAATATCGGTTCCATCATCGTATCAGGCACGATGCAGGGCGGCACCGGCGCCGGCGGGCATATGTGGAACGTGGTCACTCTGAACAACGGGCGCAGATATCTGGCGGATGTCACCAACAGCGATGCCGGCTCCGTTGGCCAGGACGGGGGCTTGTTCCTGGACAGCTATACCACCAAAGAGGCGCAGTCTGACGGCAGTGTGAAATACATCTACGAGATCGGCAGCCAGTCGATCTCCTACTGGTATGCCGATGACATCATCGACCTGTACGGGCCGGACGACCTGAACCTGCCTGAGATCATCGATCAGGGGACCCTTGACGGCGGGATCATCTGGGCCCTGGACGATAACGGCCTG
>CACZOZ010000121.1:0-2446 GCA_902782865.1 uncultured Eubacteriales bacterium | reverse complement strand
TACCATGAACCATATAAGTATAGTATCACCCCTTTTTTATGTCAAGCTGACGGCCCCGGGAGCCGGAGCGCCCGGCCCGCGCCCCGGAAGCTTTTCCCCGTTCGGGCGGATAAAAAAAAAGGCCGCCGCGGTTCGAAATGCTTTCGCGGCAGCCCTGTGAGAGCCTGTCGGCAATGAAGGCCGGGCCCGCTTTCGCGGGCCCGGGTTATCGGGCAACGTCATATGGTTTTCATTTCGGCTCCTCAGGCATCCCCGTTCTTCTCCGCGGGGGCCTCGGTGCCGCCGGTCAGGCGTCCGTTGATGGGGATCAGCCGCTTTCCGCTGTTGTCCTCAGGCTTCGCCTTGGGCATGGTCACCCTCAGGATACCGTCCTTGTACTCGGCCGAGATGTGCTCCTCATCGATGTTCTCCAGGCTGAAGCTCCGCTGCACATGGCCGGTGCGGCGCTCGCTGTAGCAGGTCTTCTCGTCCCGGCTCTCGCTGCGGTAATCGGCGCTGACAGTCATCACGCCGTCCTCCACGGTGAGGCTGATGGCGTCCTCGGGCACACCGGGCAGCTCCGCGTCCAGCACGTAGGCGCCGTCCTGCTCACGGATATCCACCCTGAAACCGTTCATGCCCATCCAGTCGTTCATCTGCATGAAGGGGCGGAAAAGATCGTCGTTAAAAAAGCTCCTGGCCAGTTTCCTGGTGTTGAAAGGGATCATGGTATACATATCTGAAACCTCCTTTGATGACATTTCACTTCATTTCGTCTCCGGGCTGTTCCCTTTGACGCGTATAGGATACATCAAAGGTCAAGGAAAGTCAAAGTCAGTTAATGTCAGGACAGCTCGAATTCCCCAGTTTTTATCTGTTTATCATTATATTTCTGCTTATTTCGCACTGTTTCAGCTTATTTCGCGCTTTTTCCCATCGGTGTCCGGGCCTGCCCGGCGCTCCCCCGGATGAGGAGAAGATCCCTGTCCAAACCGGGAACGAGGCCTGTTTATGCAACAAAACCGGCGCTGTTTATGCAACGGTATCCCTTGAAAAACGGTCATTTATCCGATATAATATCACCGTTATATAGAATTGAACGGCCACATCAAGGAGGTCACGTGTTTTTTTTAGGGCTTGATATCGGCGGCACCACCGTCAAGGGCTGCGTGATGAGCGACGGCGGCCGCGTGGTATACCAGATCACCATCGGTTCGGTCAAGGGCGATCCGGACGCCCTGGCCAACGCCATCATCACGGCGCTGTCCGGCTTCCGCAGCACCATCTCCGCCGTGGGCATCTCCTGCGCCGGGACGGTCAACACCCGCACCCACCTGATCAGCGCCTCCAACCTCAAATGGGACAGCGTGCCCTTCGAGGCCATCATGGAGATCAAACTGGGCTGCCCCGTGATCGCGGACAACGACGTGTCCGGCGCTCTGAGGGCCGAGCACGCCGTGGGCGTGTGCGTCAATGAGAACAACGTGGTATACATCGCCCTGGGCACGGGCATCGGCGGCGCATTCCTGATCAACGGCGAGCCCTATCGGGGCAGCGACAACACCGGCGGGGAAGTGGGCCATATGATCACCCACGCCGATGGCCTGCCCTGCGCCTGCGGGGGCCGGGGCTGCTTTGAGCAGTACGCTTCCTCCTCCGCCCTGACCAAAAAGGCCGGCTGCCCCGCCCGGGAGATCTTCCGGCGGGTCCGCGCCGGGGACGAGAACATGATCCGCATCCTGGAGGAATACTGCCATGAGCTGTGCATCGGCCTTAGAAGCGTGATCCACATGTTCCGGCCGGATATGCTCATCCTGGGCGGGGGCGTGGGCTCCGCCGGCGAAGCGCTGCTCAGCCGCGTCAGGCAGGAGTTCGAGCGCGATCCCGCCGGTCTCCGGGGCCTGGCCATGCCCCGGATCGTCACGCCCCGCCTGGGGAACAGCGCCGGGTCCGTGGGCGCCTGCTTCCTGGCGGCGGAGGCCATCGGGGTGACCATCCGCACAGAGACCTTCCAGCTGCCGTAGTATTCCCGGCCGCGCCTTTCCCGGTGGACGGGGCAGAGGCGGCGCGGATCGGGCCCCGGCGCGGCAGGCCCGAGCGGGACGCCTTGAATTATTCCGAATAAAAAAACTGTGAAGCTGACTAAAGTCATGTCTTCACAGTTTTTTGTTTTGAAGCCGCGATCCTGCGGGAGGCGTCACAGCCACGTCTTCGTTTTTTCGATCAGCTTTGAGTAGACCCGCTCCTTCATCCACGTTTCGGTGCAGTCCCGCATGATCTCCTCCGCGGTCATCCATTTCACGGCCGCGTTCTCGTCCTCCTTGGGGCGCAGGGGATCCGACATTTCTCCCAGGAGCAGATATGTCACATTGAGGTGCAGATGCCCCGGCACCCACACGCCGTTTTTTTCGTGCCCGTCCACGGTGAGCACCTCCAGGGAAAAGGGCTCGTGCCGCACCGGGCGGAT
>CACZOZ010000120.1:0-3235 GCA_902782865.1 uncultured Eubacteriales bacterium | reverse complement strand
CGGACGGGGCGTATTTCCCGTTCATCCTGGAGGATCTTGAAAACGGGCCGGACCGCGCCCGGAGCGTGATCGCCATCGTGACGGCCATGCTGTACGCGCGTTTTGAGGCCGGCGCGCGCCCCATCGCCCTGGTGTCCATGGACAACTGCTCCCGCAACGGGAGCCTGCTTCGGTCCTCCGTCCTCACCGTGGCGGAGGAATGGCGGATAAGGGGCTTCGTTCCCGACGGTTTCCTGACTTACGTGGGCGACGAGGAACGGGTGGCCTTCCCCTGGACCATGATCGACAAGATCACGCCCCGGCCGTCGGAGGATATCGCGGATGACCTGGAGGCCCTGGGCGTGAGCGGCATGCGGCCTATCGTCACGGCGAAGAGGACCTATATCGCGCCCTTCGTCAATGCCGAGGGGCCGCAGTATCTGGTGATCGAGGACCGTTTCCCCAACGGGAGACCGGCCCTTGAGATGGGCCCGGGGGTCTACATGACGGACGGGCCCACGGTGGACCTGGCCGAGCGGATGAAGGTGACGGCCTGCCTCAATCCCGTCCACTCCGCCCTGGGGCCCATCGGGGTGCTGCTGGGAGTGGATCTTTTCGCGGATCTCCTTTCGGATCCGGCCCTCCTCAAAATGGGCAGGACCGCCGCCTATGACGAGGGGATCCCGGTGATCGACGATCCGGGGATCATATCGCCGAAGGCGTTCACGGATGAGCTGTTTTTTGACCGGTTCCCGAACCGGTACCTGGGCGACACCAACTTAAGGCTGTGCACGGATGTGACCCAGGGCTTCGGCGTGCGCTTCGGCAGGACCATCAGGGCGTATAAGGACCGATACGGCAGCGCGGAAGGCCTCACGGCCATCCCCCTGGGCATCGCCGGGTGCATGCGCTACGCCCTGGGGATCGATGATCGGGGCGGACAGTATGAGCTGGCGCCGGATCCGCTGATCGGCGAGATCCACGACAGGCTCTCCGATATCGTGATCGGCAGGCCGGAGACCTTTTCGGATCAGCTCAGGCCCATCCTGTCCAACGCGAACATCTTCTATACGGATCTGTACGAGGCGGGGATCGGGGATAAGATCGAGCGCATGTTCCGTGAGATGCTCGCCGGTCCCGGGGCCGTGAGGGAGACCGTGGACAGATACTTCCTGTGAGCGGCCTTCGTAACGGGGGAGAGCATCGGGAGAATGAAGACCTGGAAAGTGAAATGGTTCACGGAGCTGACCGCGGCGGAGCTCTATGAGATCCTCAGGGCCCGCAGTGAGATCTTCGTGGTGGAGCAAAGCTGCGTCTATCAGGATATCGACGGGAAGGACCCAGAAGCCCTCCATGTTTTCTGTGAGGAGGACGGCCGGGTCACCGCGTGCCTGAGAGCCTTCCGGGAGGATGAGGGCTTGGTGCGGATGGGCCGTGTCCTCACACTGAAGCACGGCACGGGCCTGGGAGGCGAGCTGCTCAAAAAGGGCCTGAAGGAGATCCGGGAGCGCATGGCCCCTCAAAGGATCCGCATCGAGGCCCAGACTTACGCGGCGGGTTTTTATGAGCGCGAAGGGTTTCATGTCACTTCCGAAGAGTTTATGGAGGACGGGATCCCCCATGTGGAGATGATCCTGGAGTGCGGGACATGTTTGGGTTTTTAAAACGTAAAAAAGCAGCCGATCCGCCGGCTCCGGCTCCGGTCGCGGCGGATCCGCTTCTTGACGCGGCGGCGCGGGGGGATCCCGATGCGCAGTGCTCCCTGGGCGAAAAGTATTTTTACGGCCGGGACATTGAAAAGGATCAGGCTCAGGCGGTGGAGTGGTATCAAAAAGCCGCGGAACAGGGGCACGCCCAGGCGCAGCTCCATCTGGGATGGTGCTTCCAGCATGGTCAGGGGACGCAGCAGGATCACGCTCAGGCGGCGGCCTGGTATCAGAAGGCCGCGGAGCAGGGTGAGCCGTCCGCCGTCAACAATCTGGCCTGGCTGTATCAGAAGGGATACGGCGTGTCCCGGAACTACGCGGAAGCGCTCCGCCTGTTCAAAAAGGCGGCTGAAGAGGGTGTGGTGCCGGCGATGTACAGCGTCGGGGTGTTTTACCGGAATGGGTACGGGACGAAAAAGGATCCGGAGGAAGCCGTTCGCTGGTTCATAAAAGCCGCGGAAATGGGTGACCGGAAGGCCCGGTACCACCTGGGCGTCTGTTATGAAAAGGGCGTCGGGGTGGATCAGGACCTGAAAGAGGCGGCCCGGTGGTACCGCGAAGCCGCGGAACAGGGGGAGCCCGGCGCGCAGTTCTCCCTGGGGTACTGTTATGACAAGGGGCTGGGCGTGGAGCAGGACCAGGCCGAAGCGGGCCGGTGGTACAGGAAAGCGGCGGAACAGGGCCATGTCTCTGCGGCCGCGAATCTGGCCTATCTCCATTACTACGGGTTCGGTGTGGAGGAGAACGACGCGGAGGCTTTCAGGCTGTGGAAGATCGCGGCGGAAGCGGGCAGCATAAAAGCCCAGGAGAACCTGGCCTTCTGCTATGAGGACGGCGTCGGCACCGAAAAAAACCTCGCCGAGGCGGAAAAGTGGTACGCCATCGCCGCGGAGGGAAGGCGGAAAAGGGCGAAAATGGACCCGACGCGCACCAAAGAACAGAAGGATATGGAAGAGATGCTCGCAGGTCTTCGGCGGATGCTGCGGATGAACCATGACTGACGCGCAGCCGCCCCGCTAAAACGCCCGCAGATCCTGTTTCGTATCGGTATACCCCCGGCGCGCGGCCGGGAAGAAAGGAAGGAACATCCAAATGAAGAAACTCCTGGCGGGAATGCTTTCCCTTATCATGATGCTCACGCTGTCCCTTGCCGCCCCGGCTGAAGACGCGTCCGATCCGGTGGTCGTCCTGCGTGTCGCGGACTACGGGGATATCTATGTGGAACTTTATCCCCTGATCGCACCGGTCACGGTGGAGAATTTTCTTTCTCTGGTGGACAGCGGGTTCTATAACGGGCTGACCTTCCACCGGATCATCTCCGGCTTCATGGCCCAGGGCGGCTGCCCGCTCGGCAACGGCACCGGCGGCAGCGGGAAAAACATCAAGGGGGAATTTGCCGCCAACGGTGTGGATAATCCCCTGAAGCATGAGCGCGGCGTATTGTCCATGGCCCGTTCAAGCGCCCCGGACAGCGCCTCCTGCCAGTTCTTCATCATGCACGCGGAAGCGCCGCATCTGGACGGGAGCTACGCCGCCTTCGGCCGCGTGAT
>CACZOZ010000119.1:0-4480 GCA_902782865.1 uncultured Eubacteriales bacterium | reverse complement strand
GATGCGGCAGGTCTCCCGCACGATGCAGCGGCCCATGGAGATGACGGCGATCTCCGTCACGCCGCCGCCCACGTCCACGATCATGGATCCGAAGGCCGTGCCGATCTTCAGGTCGGAACCGATGGCGGAGGCGATGGGCCGGTCCATGATCTGAGTGCGCCGGGCGCCGGACTCGAACAGCGCGCCGGCGATCTGCCGCCTTTCCACTTCGTTGACGCCGGCGGGCAGGGTCAGCATCACCCGCGGGCCGCTGAACAGATGCTTTCCCGTCACCCGTTTGACCAGGGTGTTGAGCATGGTGCACGCCAGGGAAAGATCTTCCGCCGTGCCGTTCTGGAGAGGACGCATGGCGATGATGTTGCCCGGCGTGCGCCCCAGCATGCGGTGGGCCTCGGCGCCCACGGCGATCACGTTGCGGCTGGTCCTGTCCACGGCGATCACAGCCGGCTCATTGAGCATCAGTCCCCGGCCCTTGCCGAAGATCACGACGCTGGCTGTGCCCAGATCCACACCGATATCCACCACTTGAGGCATGATACATACTCCTTTGATCAGAACTCTTCCTGCTCCGGCCTGATGGGCCCGGGTCCACCTTCAAAAACCACCGCCGGTAAATTAGCAAGCCAAATGAGCGTCACATCCACCACTTACAAGGAAAAAAACGCCCAAAACCCGTTCCGTTCCGATAGTATAACCCTTTTTGCGCACAACGTCAAATAATACCGGCCGGAGGGGCTCACCGGGGCCTGACATACATCATGAAACCGTCCCCTTTATCCAAAAGACGCCATTTTAAGGCCTTCATGGTATCCAGCCCCGCCTTGTTGCCCACCCGGAGGATGACGCAGCCCACCTGATACCTGTCCAGCAGAGCGCCGGCGGCGGCGCACTCCTCCGATGAAAGAGCGGCGTTGGCGAAACTGTACAGATACCGCAGGTCCTGCCCCTCTTCCTCCCGGCCCCAGGCGTCATAGACGTCCCGGATAAAACCCTCCTTGGCCACCAGGAGCCTTAGATCCGTATGCACCTGCCGCAGGGTGGTGGACACGGAATTGCACGCCAGCACGGGCCCTGAGATCCCCTCCGAAACGATCTCCTCCCCCATTTCCAGGATCTTGGGGCGGATCTTTTCCACGTTGTCGGCGGGGACATAGTCCTGCGTCTCCCAGGTGCCGGCGTAGGCCGTCAGGCACAGCATGGCCAGCCCCAGCGCCGCGGCCCTGCGGCCGGACAGGCGCCCCGTCAGATCCGCGACGCACCAGGCGACCGCGGGCCCCACCGGCACCAGCCAGAATACCCGCCAGTAGGTCGGGGTCTTGGTGATCTTTTCCGCCACGAATCTCCCCGACAGGGGGTTCCACAGGAAGATGAGCATCATCGCGCCGGTAAGCAGGAAAAAGATCCCAGAAGCTTTTTCCCTCCGGGCGGCGATATAGATCAGCGCCCCGAAGTACATGACCAGGAACACCTTCATCTTCCCGAAAAAGCTGTTCAGCGTCTCCGCGAAAAACTCCGGCCCCGCCGCGCTGGCGTTCTCCACGATCCCGGCCCCTTCGGAAACGCGGAAATAAATGAGGGCCGTGAAACCCAGGATGATCGCGATGCCGGGGAGCATGGGGAGGGCTTTCCGCCAGTTTTTCTCCGCCAGCGCCCAGGCCGCGGACAAAAACAGCAGCTGGAACCCGTCGATATACAGGCTCGTGGCGTTCAGCGCCATCCCGGAGAGCACGCACATCCAGACAATGACCGCCGGGCGTCCCTTTTCCCCGGCCGGCCGGCGGAAATGCTCCGTCACCATGGCGGACAAAACGGGCAGTGTGACCCCCAGGTTCACGGACTTGCCCTGCCAGGCGCGGCCCAGGAGGAAGACCCCCTCGCTGTAGGCGATGGACCTGCAGCCCAGATGGAAGACCGTCATGACGGCCAGGAACAGCCAGGCCTTTCGCGCGGTGCCCGTCAGAGCCCGGCCCAGGCTGAAAAACGCCGAAGCGGAGCACAGGATCAGGGGGATCACCACCAGCGTGTGCGCCGTCTCGGCCGCCCCCAGGCCGAAGAGCCTGCAGGGAACGGACAGGAGCGCTTCCCAGACCTGGAAGTCATACATGGGGATCGACCGTGTGGTCACGTCCCCCATGCTGGCGTCGTAAGGGTTGACCCGGTCCGATACCGCGAAGAGCGCGATATTGCTCACGTACAGGGAATCATCGTTGTTGGCCCGGTACTCAAAGGCGGAATACAGCGCCGCCGCGGTCACCAGGACGATCACGGCCGCAGCCAGGAGCCTGTCGGTGCGGGCGCTCTTCTCCCCCGCGCCCGGATCCGCTGACGGACGGAGGCACAGCGCCGCCGCGGCGGGGATGAGCACCGCTGCCGCCGTCAGGCCCGTCAGAAGGCCCGAACTCAGGCGGAAGGCCACCACGGGCCAGCATAAAAGCTCCTCCAGCGCCAGGACCGATACCAGGCCGATGCCGGGAAGCTCCGCCCAGTGGACGCGTATCTTGAGGGCCCGGGACCAGAAGACCCCGTGCAGACAGGCGGCCGAAAGGAACACGGCAGCGAAAAGGATCATTTTGAAAATGTATCCCGAGGAAAAAAACACTTTCCAGATCACATCCATGTCTGTTCCCTTTCACGTCGCGCGAAAAAGCCTTCCGCTCCCCCGCCTCAGGGCCGCGGGAGGCCGGATACAAATAAAAGCGCAGACCCTTCCGGCCACTGCGCTCCCACCCGTCCATCAGTATAATGCATTTGCGTCCCGTCGTCAAGGCATGCCCCCGGCCGCGCCGCATACATGCCCCGCCTGAGCAAAAACGCGGGGCCGGCACACACCGGTCCCGCCGCTTTTGTCAGTTGAACACGTCCTTGAGCTTATCCAGGAAATTCTTCCGGGTCTCGTACTGGCGCCCGTTGCTCTCCGCCTCGAACTGCCGGAGCAGCTCCTTCTGGCGCTCCGTGAGCCGCTTGGGGATCTCCACCCTGACGTCCATGACCAGGTCGCCCCGGGAGGACCCTCTGAGCTGCTGCACGCCCTGTCCCCTGATCCGGTACCGGGCCCCGTTCTGGGTGCCCTCCGGGATATGGAACTTGGTGGTGCCTCCGCCCAGCACGGGCACGTCCACGTCCGCGCCCAGCGCCGCCTGGGTAAAGGAGATGGGCAGGTCCAGGTACAGGTCGTTGCCCTGACGCCTGAAGATCTTGTGGGGCCGGACGGTGATCACGATCAGCAGATCGCCGCTGGGACCGCCGTTGAGGCCGGGCTCCCCGTCCCCGTTCATCACGATGGTCTGCCCGTCGCTGATGCCCGCGGGCACCCTGACGGTGCAGGTGTGTTTCTTCCGGACCCGGCCGCCGCCGCCGCAGGCGGGACACTTGTCACTGATGACCCTGCCCCGGCCGCCGCAGGTGGAGCAGGTGCGCTCCATGATCATGAAGCCGTTGTTGACGCGCATGCGGCCGGTGCCCTTGCAGGTGGGGCAGGCCTTGGGCTGTGTGCCCGGCTTGGCGCCGCTGCCCTTGCAGCTGTCGCAGATATCGCTGCGCATGAAATCGAATTTCTTCTCGCAGCCGAAAGCCGCCTCCTCGAAGGTGATCTTCAGCTCATACCGCAGGTCGCTGCCCTGCATGGGCGCGTTGGCCTGGCGGGACGAACCGCCCATGGCGCCGTTGAACAGCTGCTCGAAGATATCGCCCATCCCGCCGAAGCCGCCGAAATCGAAGCCGCCGGAATAGCCGGAATAACCGCCCTGGGCAGCGCCCTCCGGGCCGAAACGATCGTAGCGGGCGCGCTTTTCGGGATCGGAAAGCACCTCGTTCGCCTCGTTCAGCTCCTTGAAGCGGGCCTCGGCCTCCTTGTCGTCCGGATGCAGATCCGGATGGCATTCCTTGGCCAGCTTGCGGTAAGCCTTTTTGATATCTTCCGCGCTGGCGTCCTTGGAGACGCCCAGCACTTCATAGTAATCCCTCTTCGCAGGCATATTTCTCCCTGTCCTTTATGATGGGATCCCCCGCGCCTCGCGGCGCGGGGTCATCCGATCTTAAGATCAATCCACCTGGCCGTCCCCGTTCACGGAGCCGTCGGGGTTCTGGCCGCCGTTGTCCGGCGCGCCCTGGGGCTGCTGATCGGGAGCCTGCTGCTGGTAGATCTTGCCGAAGACCGCATAGACCTTCTGGGCCATCTCTTCCATGGCGGTCTTGATGGCGGCGGGATCGTTGCCCTCGCGCACCTTCTTGAAGGCGTCGATCTCGTTCTGCACGGTGGTCTTGTCCTCATCGGAGAGCTTGTCGCCGTTGTCGCGCAGCTGCTTCTCGAACTCGTAGATCATCTGATCCGCGCGGTTGAGGGTCTCCACCTCTTCCTTCTTCTTCTTGTCGGCCTCGGCGTACTGTTCTGCTTCCTTGACCTTCTGCTTGATCTCGTCCTCGGACAGCTTCGTCGAGGAAGTGATCGTTATGCGCTGCTCCTTGCCGGTCCCGAGATCCT
>CACZOZ010000118.1:0-6398 GCA_902782865.1 uncultured Eubacteriales bacterium | reverse complement strand
GCGCCTGCTGGGCCTTGACGGGAGCGATGAAGCCTCCGCGGCCTACTGGCTCAAAAAACAGGCGAAGATCTGCGTGATCAAGCACGGAAAGAGCGGCAGCCGGGTCTACAGCCGGGACGACGGGTGCTGGGACGTGAAACCCTTCCCGGTCACGGCCCTCAAGGGCTTCGGCGGCGGCGACGGATACGCCTCCTCCTTCCTCCATGCCCTGATGGCGGGCCGTTCCCTGCCCGAGGCCCTGGAAAGGGGCAGCGCCTCCGCGGCCATGCTGGTGGCCAGCCACGCCTGCTCCAGGGACATGCCCACCGAAGAAGCCCTGGAAAACTTCATCAGGGAAGAGAAAGCCAAGTACGGCGACGTGATCTTCGCGCTTTGAGCGGATCAATAAATCGAAAGGAAGGTTCCCTTTATGGCTGAGACCCGGATCATGAGACCCTTTATCAACGGAAAGTTCATCGAGTCCACGAGCGAAAAGTTCAACACGATCTACAACCCCTCCACCGGGGAGGAGATGGCCAAGGTGCCCTGCTGCACGAAGGCGGAAGTGGAACAGGCCATCGCGGCGGCCAAGGCGGCCTATCCCGCCTGGCGGGACACGCCCGTGAGAAAGCGCGCGGCCGTGATGATGAAGCTGAGGAACCTGATCGAGGAGCACATGGATGAGCTGACGGACCTGTGCGCCCATGAGAACGGGAAGTGCTGGTCCGAGGCCGCGGGCGATGTGGGCAAGGCCCTGGAGATGACGGAACTGGCCTGTTCCGCGCCCTCCCTGCTGATGGGCGAGAGCCTGATGAACACCTCCTCCGGCTACGATACCACCCTGTACCGGGAGCCCATCGGCGTGTTCGCGGGCATCGCTCCCTGGAATTTCCCGGCCATGATCCCCGTGGGCTGGATGGCGCCGCTGGCCATCGTGTGCGGCAACGCCTTCGTGCTCAAGCCCGCCTCCACCACGCCCATGACCTCCCTGCGCTTCGCCGAACTGTACAAGGAAGCCGGGATCCCGGACGGCATCTTCAACGTGGTGCCCTGCTCCAGGAACGAGGCGGAGATCTTCCTGACCCATGAGGACGTGAAGGGGATCACCTTCGTGGGATCCACCTCCGTGGGCCAGCACGTGTACGCCACGGCCGCCGCTCACGGCAAGCGGGTGCAGGCCCTGTGCGAGGCCAAGAACCACGCCCTGGTGCTCAGGGACGCTCCCATCACCCGCACCGCGGCGGGCATCATGAACTCCGCTTTCGGCTGTGCCGGCGAGCGCTGCATGGCCCTGCCCGTGGTGGTGGCGGAAGAAGCGATCGCCGATCAGCTGGTGGCGGAGATCGTGCGGCTGTGCAAACAGCAGAAGGTGGGCCCGGCCTACGACAAGACCTCCAATCTGGGCCCCGTGGGCTCCAAAGGCCATATGCAGTTCGTGCTGGACTGGATCCAGAAGGGCATCGACGAGGGCGCCCAAATGGTGCTGGACGGCCGGAACGTGAAGGTGCCCGGCTATGAGAACGGCTACTACATCGGCCACACGGTGTTCGACCACGTGACCGACGAGATGACCATCGGCACCCGGGAAGTGTTCGGGCCGGTGCTGTGCATCAAGCGGGTGAAGGATTTCGAGGAGGGCCTGGCCAAAATGAACGCCAATCCCTTCGCCAACGGATCGGTGATCTTCACCCAGAGCGGCTTCTACGCCCGCGAGTTCGCCCGCAGGACGGACGGCGGCATGGTGGGCGTGAACGTGGGCATCCCGGTGCCCATCGGGGTGTTCCCCTTCTCCGGGCATAAAAAGTCCTTCTTCGGCGACCTGCACTGCCACGGCAAGGACGCCTTCAGGTTCTATACGGAGTCCAAGACCGTGACCATGCGCTGGTTCGACGAGGAAGAAATGAAAAAAGAACAGGTATCCACCTGGGACGGCAGTCTCTAAGATCGAAAGGAGAAAAACAACATGATCAGGATCGGTATCGTAGGCGCGGGCCGCATCGGCCTGGTACACGCGGAATCTGTCACTTACCACATCCCGGAGGCTCAGGTCGTGATGGTCACGGACGTGGTGCTCGATAACGCCAAAAGACTGGCGGAACGCTTCGGCGTGCCCAAGTACTCGGCGGATTACATGGATCTGATCAATGATCCGGACATCGACGCCGTGCTGGTGTGCTCCCCCACCCCCACCCACGCGGACATCTCCATCGTCGCCATGAAGGCGGGCAAGCACGTGTTCTGCGAGAAGCCGGTGCACACCTCCCTTGAAAAGATCAAAGAGGTGGCGCAGGTGGCCAAAGAGACGGGCAGGAAGCTGCAGATCGGCTTCAACCGCCGCTTCGACCACAACCACAAGGCCGTGCAGCGCGCCGTCAAGGAAGGCAAGCTGGGCAACGTGGAGATCATCAAGATCACCTCCAGGGATCCGGAGCCCCCGTCCCCGGAATACGCCGCTTCCTCCGGCGGGCTGTACATCGACATGATGATCCATGACTTCGACATGGCCATGTTCCTGGCCGGGAGCGACGTGAAGGAAGTCTACGCCATGGGCACCTCCCTGGTGGACAAGCGCATCGGCGAGGCCGGGGACGTGGACACCGCCATCGTGACCCTCACCTTTGAGAACGGGGCGCTGGGCGTGATCGACAACAGCCGCCGCGCCGCCTACGGCTATGACCAGAGGGTGGAAGTGTTCGGCTCCCTGGGCATGGCAGCGGATGAGAACGACGGGGACTCCACGGTGAAGATCTCCACCGCGGCCGGCGTGGTGGGCGAAAAGCCCCAGTTCTTCTTCCTGGAGCGCTACATGGCGTCCTTCACGGATGAAATGAAGCAGTTCATCGAAGCGATCACGAAGGACACCGAGGTACCGGTGGGCATCCACGCGGGCCTGATGAGCGTGGTGCTGGCCAAGGCGGCCAAGAAGTCCCTGGATGAGCACCGGCCGGTGGCCGTCAGCGAGATCCTGAACGGCTGAAAGCGAGGATGAACATGGATCGGAATATCAGAAAAGCCCGCGGCGCCCATCCCTTCGGGCTGACCTGGATCGCCCGCATGGAGGGCGAGCACCGGGACATGCTGATGGATTTCGGTGTATACCGGATGAAAAAGGGCGACGTGTATGAGGACGGGGAAGCCCTTGAAAAAGCGGTGCTGCTGGTGTACGGCGAAGTCAGTTTCGAATGGAACGGGAACGAGCATGCCCAGGAAAGGGCGAACTGCTTCGACGTGCCGCCTACGGCGCTGCACGGGGATCAAAGCACGCGCTTTAAGATCACCTGCCTGTCGGATGAGGCGGAGATCGACATCCTGAGGACGGACAATCCCAAAGCCTTCGGCGCCAAACTGTACCTGCCCGAGGATACGCCGGACGAGTTCCGCGGCGCCGGGCTGATGCGGGAGACCTCCACCCGGATCGTGCGCACGATCTTCGACTACACCAACGCGCCCGACGCCAACCTGGTGCTGGGCGAGGTGATCGGCTTCCCCGGGAAATGGTCCAGCTATCCCCCGCACCATCATCCCCAGCCGGAGATCTACTATTACAAGACCAACCCGGAGAACGGCTTCGGCTACGGCGAGCTGGGCGACGAGGTGGTCAAGGTGCAGAACAACGACACCGTGTTCATCGCGCCTGGGCTGACCCATCCCCACTGCACCGCGCCGGGGTATGCTCTCTGGTACCTGTGGGCGATCCGCCATTTGGACGGGCAGCCCTACAAGAATCCCGAGTGCCCCGTGTTCCTGCCGGAGCACCTCTGGGTGATGGATGAGGGCGCGAAATACTGGGGCGACCGATAACAGGAGGATCGAGACCATGGATACCATTCGCCTGACGATGGCCCAGGCGCTGGTCCGTTTCCTGGATCAGCAGTATGTGGAACTGGACGGACAGGAGCATAAGTTCGTCAACAATATCTTCGGCGTCTTCGGCCACGGCTGCGTCGTGGGCGTGGGCCAGGCGCTGCAGCAGGGCGGTCACGGCATCCGTTTCCTGCAGGGAAAGAACGAGCAGAACATGGCCCTGGCGGCCACCGCTTTCGCCAAGCAGAAGAACCGTTTGGAGATCATCCCCTGCGTAAGCTCCATCGGCCCGGGCGCCATGAACATGGTGACCGCGGCGGGCTGCGCCACGGCCAACCGGATCCCCCTGCTGCTCCTGCCGGGCGACACCTTCGCCTGCCGCCAGCCGGACCCGGTGCTGCAGCAGGCGGAATTCTTCACTTCCTTCGGCCAGACGGTCACGGACGCTTTCCGGGGCGTGTGCCACTATTTCGACAGGATCGAGCGGCCGGAGCAGCTATTGACCGCCGCCCTGCACGCCATGCGGGTGCTGACGGATCCGGCGGATACCGGCGCGGTATGCCTGGCCATGCCCCAGGACGTGGAAGGGGAAGCCTATGATTATCCCGTGAGCTTCCTGCGCAAGCGGGTGTGGCACCTGGACCGGCGGGTCCCCACCGAAAATCAGACCGAACGGGCGGCGCGGATCCTCAAAAGCGCCCGCCATCCCCTGGTGATCGCCGGCGGCGGCGTGCGTTATTCCTACGCCCACGACGCCCTGAAGGAATTCTGCGAAAAGACCGGGATCCCCTTCAGCGAGACCCAGGCGGGCAAGAGCGTGCTGCCCTGGGATCATCCCCTGAACCTGGGCGGCATCGGCGTGACCGGCGGCCGCGCGGCCAATGTGATCGCCCGGGACGCGGACGTGATCCTGGCGGTGGGCACGCGGCTGAGCGACTTCACCACCTCCTCCAAATGGCTGTTCAGGGAGGACGCGAAGTTCATCACCCTGAACATCTGCCCCTTCGATACCGTGAAAATGGACGCGGAGCCGATGCTGTGCGACGCCCGGGAGGGCCTGAAAGCCCTGACGAAGGCCCTGGACGGATATCACGCCGGGGACGCGGAAAGGATCCGGGAGGAGATCAGGGCCTGGAACGAAACGGTGGACGCCTGGTACGGCGCGAAAGACCCCCGGGGCCTCATGCAGACCCGCGCGCTGGGGATCATCAACGAATTCATGAAGCCCGGGGACATCGCCCTGGGCAGCGCCGGCAGCCTGCCGGGAGACATGCAGCGGCTCTTCCGCCCCACCGGGAGGGACCTGTACCACATGGAGTACGGCTTTTCCAACATGGGCTATGAGACCAACGGCGCCCTGGGCGTGAAGCTGGCCTGCCCGGACCGGGAGGTGTATACCTTCTTCGGTGACGGCACCTACCTGATGGCGCACTCGGAGCTGGTGACCTGCGTTCAGGAGCACCTGAGGGTCCACTTCTGCCTGTTCGACAACTCCGGATGGGGCTGCATCGAAAACCTGCAGAACAACCAGGGGTGCGATACTTTCGGGACGGAATTCCGCTTCCGCGATCCTGCCACCGGGGAACTGGACGGCCCGCCCATCCCCCTGGATTTTGCCAAAAACGCGGAGGGCTACGGCCTGAAGACCTACACGATCCGCACGGAAGAGGAGCTGAAGGCGGCCCTTGAGGACGCCCTCACCCAGGATAAGCCGGTGCTCTACGACATCAAGGTGGTCCCCGGGTCCATGACCCCGGGATATGAGAGCTGGTGGCGGGTGGGCGTCGCGGAAGTGTCCGAACAGCCCCGGGTACAGGAAGCGTATGCTTCACTGTGCGAGCATGTGAAAGAGACCAGAAAATTCTGACAGGAGGATATCGAAAAATGCTGGATCCCAAAAAAGTGAGCCTGGGCATCGCCCCCATCGGATGGACCAACGACGATATGCCCGACCTGGGCGGCGAGAACACCTTCGAGCAGTGCGTGAGCGAGATGGCGCTGGCGGGCTTTACCGGCAGCGAGATCGGCAACAAGTACCCGCAGGACGTGAACGTGCTCAAGCACAAGCTGGACGTGCGCGGCATGCGCATCTGCAACGCCTGGTTCTCCACCCTGTTCACCTCCCAGCCCTACGAAGTGACCATCCGCAATTTCATCGCGCACCGGGACCGCCTGCACGCCCTGGGCGCCAAGGTGATCGGCGCCAGCGAGCAGGGAGATTCCATCCAGGGCAAGGATATGAACATCTTCGGCGACGGGAAACCCGTCTGGACCGACGAGCAGTGGGCACTGATCGCCAAGGGCTACAATGAGCTGGGCGACCTGGCGAAGGAAAAGGGCATGACGCTGACCATGCACCATCACATGGGCACCGGCGTGCAGACCGTGGAAGAGATCGACCGCTTCATGGAGATGGTGGACCCGGAAAAGGTGTTCCTGCTGTTCGACTCCGGCCACCTGACCTTCGCCGGCGTGGATCCCATGCCCGTGCTCAAAAAGTACATCCACCGCATCCGCCACATCCACCTGAAGGACTGCCGGCTGGCCGTCCGGGATCAGGCGAGGAAGGAAGGCTGGAGCTTCCTGACCGCGGTGCGCAACGGCGTGTTCACCGT
>CACZOZ010000117.1:0-3085 GCA_902782865.1 uncultured Eubacteriales bacterium | reverse complement strand
CATCGAGGTCGCCTGCTTCCAGTGGTTCCAGTTCGTGATGAAGAACCTGACCAACATGCTGCTGGTGGGCATCGGCATCTGCTACCTGGACATCGCCCAGGTGGTGAACAGCTTCAGCGTCACCTACCTGCTGCTGTGCCTGGCCACCTGCGTGGGCGCCTTCACCGGCGCGGCCTTCATCGGCAAGCTGGTGGGCTTCTATCCCTTCGAGGCGGGCATCACCGCGGGATTGTGCATGTCCAACATGGGCGGCACCGGCGACGTGGCCGTGCTCTCCGCCGCGGACCGTATGGAGCTCATGCCCTTCGCCCAGATCTCCTCCCGTCTCGGCGGCGCCGTGATCCTGCTGCTGGCGAGCCTCATGCTCTCCGTGCTGGCGCAGTTCATCGTCACCTCCAACCCCGAAGCGGTGGAGACCGCCCTGAAGACCGTGCAGACCCTGGCCGCGAACATCCCGGCCGCCTGATCTTAAAAAACGCGCAGTAAAAGATCTGCCGCGGGTCCCAAGGCCCGCGGCAGTGTTTTTTTGCTTTTGATCTTTCAGGATCCCGGACAGTATCCCCGTCAGACGGGCATCCTCTCCCTCAGGCATTCCTCCACGTCCTTCATGTCCGGCACGCTGGTGATGCCCCCGTGCTTCAAAGTGGACAGACTGGCCGCCGCGCAGGCGAAACGCACGATGTCCCTGAGTTCCTCCCCCGTCAAAAGGGAAGGGGCTTTTTCGTATGAGAGGAAACGGCTCATGGCGCTGCCGCCGAAGATATCCCCGGCGCCGGTGGTATCCACCGCCCGGATGCCTGAAGGGCTCGAGACCGTGACGGCGCCGTTTTGATTGGCGGCATGGCAGCCTTTCGGCCCGAGGGTCGCGTACACCAGGGACACGCCGTACTCTTCAAGCAGTTTCCGCGCCCCGTCCTCCGGGGAGAGCCCCCACATAAAGGCGATCTCCTCGTCACTGATCTTGACGATGTCCGCCTGTTTGAGGCTCCACTCGATGGCGGCTTTCGCGTCCTCATCGCTCTTCCACAGGGGCTTGCGCAGGTTGGGATCAAGGCTCACCAGCACGCCCTTTTCTTTCGCCAGGGCCACGGCCTCCCGGGTGGCGGAAGCGGCGGGCTCGTCCGTCAGGGACAGGGTGCCGAAATGGAACACCTTCGCCGAGGCGATCAGGTCCCCCGGCACCTCCTCCGGCTTCAGGCAGGTATCCGCTCCGGGCTTGCGGGCGAAAGAAAAGTCCCGGTTGCCCGACGCGTCCAGGGACACAAAGGCCAGGGTGGTGAACACAGTGGGATCGATCCGGATCCCCTCGGTGCCGATCCCCGCGCTCCCCAGCGTGCCCACCAGCAGACGGCCGAACATGTCGTCCCCCACCTTGCCGATCATGGAAGCGGTGCGGCCGTAGGCGGCCAGGGCAGCCAGGAAATTGCCCGGCGCCCCGCCGGGATTGGCGGCCAGGGTGGGATAGCCCGTTTCACTCACGGACCGGGGCGCGAAATCGATCAAAAGCTCACCTAAAGCGACGACGTCGATCATATCGATACCTCCCTATCATTCACAGGTCGTACCGGACAGCAGTGTTTTCACAGCTGTTCACTGTCGCGGACCGTTTCCGGGGCCCGGATCATGCGCTGCGTCTTTCCCCAATCATAACATCATCCCGGCGTAAAAACAAGCTCCCCCTTCCGGGGCCGGCCGAACCTCTCTTTCCGTTTTAAAACCGGGGCGCGGAGGCGCTCGGCCGGCCATGGTCTTATCCCTCAAAAATGACAAAAAAAAGCTCTCTTGCCCGATCCCGCCGCATTTTTCTCTTTTCAACCCCCGCGCTTTATGGTATAATCTCCATAAGTCAAACAGTGCTCCGAGCCCTGGCCGACCCCCGCGGCCGCCCGGGCCAATGAGTGCGGCCGGCAACGGCGGCGCTTGCCTTATGCGAAGGAGCTCGTCTGTGTTGATGGTTTGTTCGTTTCGCGTTCACCATCTCCCACGGACGGGTTCTGTTTTGGCGCGAACTATATTTCAATAACCACGATAAGGAGGGGTTTCCAACATGGCCGAAACAATGGACCGGAAAAGCTTTCTGGACAAGGACTACACCCGCCGTCAGTTCCTCAAGCTGAGCGGCAAGAGCCTGGCCGGCCTGGCGCTGTCCAGCTCCCTGCTGAGCGTACTGGGTGTATCCGAAAAAGCTGTCGCTGAGGACAAGGTGCGCGTATGGGCGTTCCCCCAGGGCCTTCTGGTGGTGGATGCCGATCGCTGCGTCGGATGCCAGCGCTGTGAGATCAACTGTACCCTGACCAACGACGGATGCTGCTCCAGCTACATCTCCCGCGTCAAGGTGACCCGCAACCTGTATTCCAGCCGCAACGGCCAGGGCCTCTACACCGAGGACAACTGGACCTACTTCCCGGACACCTGCCGTCAGTGCGAGGATCCGGCCTGCGGCAACGCCTGCCCGATGCAGGCCATCTATGTGGATGACAACGGCGTGCGCCGTGTGGACACCGACAAGTGCGTGGGCTGCGGCGCCTGCACTCAGGCCTGCCCCTGGCATATGCCCACCGTGAATCCCGAGACCCACAAGTCCTCCAAGTGCATCATGTGCGGCGCCTGTGCCGAGGGCTGCCCCTCCGGCGCGCTGTCCATCGTGCCCTGGGACCGTATCGTATCCGCCTCTCAGGCCGTCTGACAGTCTCTCACATGAATTGACGAATAACAGGAGGAAACAACAATGTCTGTAAAAAATGGCATCTACGGCTGGGCGGGCACTATCCTGCGCGTTAACCTGACCACCGGCGAGATCACGAAAGAGAACACCCTGCCCAAGTACCGCCCCTACATCGGCGGCATGGGCATCGGCTATAAGGTGATCTGGGACGAAGTGCCCATGGACACCGATCCCCTGGGCCCGGACGCGAAGTGCGTGTTCGGCGTCGGCCCCCTGACCGCTTCCGGCGTGCCCTGCTCCGGCCGTATGAACATCACCCTGCTGAGCTGCTGGTCCAAGGGCTATTCCATCGTGGACGCCCACATGGGCGGCCATATCGCCCACGCCTTCAAGTATGCCGGCTATGACGCCATGATCGTG
>CACZOZ010000116.1:0-10160 GCA_902782865.1 uncultured Eubacteriales bacterium | reverse complement strand
GCATCACCGCCATCCAGATGGATATCAAGATCAAGGGCATCAACCGTGAGATCCTCTCCAGGGCTCTTTCCCAGGCCCTGGACGGCAGGATGCACATCCTGAAGATCATGCTGGATACCCTGCCCCAGCCGAGGGAGCACCTGAGCCCCTGGGCCCCCAAGATCATCCAGTTCTCCATCAACCCCGACAAGATCCGTGAGGTCATCGGTTCCGGCGGAAAGATGATCAACAAGATCATCGCCGAGACCGGCGTGAAGATCGACATCGAGGATGACGGCCGCGTGTTCATCTCCACCCCCGACGAAGCCGCCGCCGCCAGGGCCAAGGCCATCATCGAAGGGATCGTCAAGGAGATCGAAGTGGGCGATATCTACACCGGCAAGGTGGTCAGGATCATGAATTTCGGCGCCTTCGTCGAGCTGCTCCCCGGCAAGGACGGCATGATCCATATCAGCAAACTGGCCAACCACCGTGTGGAGAAGGTGGAAGACGTGGTGAAGATCGGCGACGAGATCGAGGTCAAGGTCAGCGAGATCGACGCTCAGGGCCGCGTGAACCTGATCCGGAACGACATCACCTACGACAATAATTCGAGCGCGCGTCCCGCCGGAGGCGTAAGGCCTCCCCGCAGGGAAAGCAGCAGGAAGTAATCAAACAGCTTTCAAACTATAACAGGCATCAGAATGGGGAGGTCGATGCGCTTGACGCGCATCCCTCCCCGTTTAAAACACCGGAGGTCTTTCATGATCGAAACTTTCACGTTGGATAACGGGCTCAGGATCGTCCATGAGCATATGCCTTCCTTCCGTTCCGTCTCGTTCGGTGTCTGGGTGCGTGTGGGATCGATCCTCGAAAACAGCCGCATCAACGGCTATTCCCACTTCATGGAGCACATGTCCTTCAAGGACACTCAGAACAGGACAGCCCGTGAGATCGCGGAGACCATGGACGCGGTGGGCGGGCACATGAACGCCGGCACCGGCAAAATGACCACGTCCTACTACGCCAAAGTGATCGACGATGACCTTCCCCTGGCCTTCGAGGTCATATCGGACATGCTTGTGAACCCGGCCCTCAAGGAAGAGGATATCAGCCGGGAAAAGGGCGTGGTGATCGAGGAGATCGCCATGGTGGAGGATCAGCCGGACGACATCGTGTTCGACATCCTTGCCGGGGCCCTTTACGGCCCGGAAGGCGCGGGCAGGACCGTGCTCGGCCCGGAGGAAGTGATCAACGGCGTGGACCAAAAGGCCCTCAGGGCCTTCAGGGACACCTACTACGGCCCGCGCAACGCCGTGATCTCCACGGCCGGCGGCGTGGACATCGGTCATGTTCGAGCCCTGGCGGAAAAATACTTCGGCGCCTGGCGCGGCGCGGACCGCGCCGACTATCCCGGGCAGCGCCTTATCATGGAACGCTGCGCCGCGAAGGACAAGGAGACTGAGCAGACCCATATCTGCCTGGGCTACGAAGGTCTCCCCCTGGGAAGCCCGAAACGGTATGCCGCCTCGGTGATGAACAATATCCTCGGCGGGTCCGTATCCTCCAGGCTGTTCCAGAGGATCCGCGAGGAACTGGGCCTGGCCTACACCGTATACTCGGGCTCCACCTCCTTCCCCGGATGCGGAGACTTCACCGTATATGCCGCCGCGGGAGCGAAAAACATCCCGAAGGTGTACGAGGAGATCCGCGGCATCATCGCCTCCCTGTGCAGGGACGGTTTCACGGACAAGGAGTTCAATTACGCCAAGGCGCAGCTCAAGTCCAACGCGATCCTGGGCATGGAGAGCTCCTACAGCCGCATGAGCGGGAACGGGACGCGCATGGCTCTGCTGGATACCTTCGAGGAGCCCGACGAGATCATCGGGAAAATGGACGCCGTCACCCGGGAAGACGTGATGGAGCAGCTGGACTGTCTGAGACATTCCAAGGAGACCGTGGCCCTGGTGGGAGAGAACGCCTCAAATCTCATCGCCGAACTGGCAAAATGACCGTTTCCGGCGGATGCTTTTCCTTATTTCGTTCGTTATATGATCAGTATGGAAAGGAGGACCCGAGAAGATGAAGCGATCGATCCTTGTGTTCACTGCCCTGTTCCTTTTTGTGTTATTGAGCGCGGGCGCCGAAAATGAGCCCGGAGGCCTCACCTGGACCGAAAAGGTCATCGAAGGGCCCGCGGGATCCAGCATCACCTTTCCGGAGTTCACAGGCGCCGAAGCGGCCGAAAAGATCAACAGTACGATCCGTGCCGATGCCCGTCTTGATGAGTACAGCCGCCTGATGGCCTCCCTGTCCGAAGGCGGCACCGGGCTCAGGATCAGCTGCACGGTCTATCCCGATCCCGCTGCCGGCCCTTATGTATCGGTGATCCTGTCGGCGAAGGGAAGGATGCTCAAGGGGCGGCCGTCCCAGATCTGGTACGCCTTCATTTTCGATACAGCCACCGGCGAAAAGGCGGCCCTCGACGACCTGTTCACCGATCCGGATGCCGCGCGTACCGTCATGGAAGAAGCAGCGGCGGCGGAAGAGGAAACGCTCAGCGACTACCTCGAGAACCGGGACCTCCTCCCCCTGCCGTATGAGGATCTCGGCTTTTCCCCCGCGGGCGTCGTCCTGTGCTACCCCTATGATCAACTGAGCACCCTTTCGGGCTATGCCGGGCAGATCATCGTTCCGTGGCATCTCCTGGCCGACCGGATGACTTATCTTCCCGAGGCGGTGCGACCGGACGGGAACACCCGTGAAAAGACCGCCGCGGCCGCTTCCCGGGGGATGATATACAGCCTTCCGGCGCGGGTCGGTCCCGACGCGGATACGGCCCTTGAGACGTTTCGCTGCAGCATCGACGCCGGATACTATCCCGACGGCCTCGCTTTCGAGGTGGAGGATGCCGCCCTGTCGCATACCGTCATCGTGACCGACGGGAACGCCGAAAAAGTGACCGGGATCATCGCCCATAAGGTCAACTGCGCCGGCATCATCACCGGCATCACCGACCGGGCGGGGATCCTTGAGGTCATGGGGGATCCGGATGAAAGCGTTGAAGTATCCGAAGGAAGCGCGGCGGAAAGGCTCCTTTCCCCGGGCACCCTGGATGGTTATGTCTTCGACGGATACCTCCTCGGTTTCAACTGCGACGTGGAAGGCGTGCTCTGCGCCGTAACGCTCTTCCCGACGGAGAACTGACGCGCTTGTGAGCGCGCGGATAACGGCCTGAAAAAAACGGAAAGAAGGTCCTATGGATAAAAAAGCGAGAAACAACGGAAAAACCAGCGTAAAGAACGCGTGGCCCGTCTATGTCCTGGGCATCATCCTGCTCACATGGGGCATCCTGACGGCGCTGTCCTTCTGGGCCCCCGCGGGCAAAAACGGCAGCGTGCTTTTCCTGATCCGCCGGACCGTGCTGGGGCTGTTCGGCCAGTTCGCTGCAGCCGGTATCGCGCTGACCCTTTTTACCGCCGTGAAGCTGCTCACGGGGCTGTACCAGAGGGTGACCCATAAGGACTGGTCCCTGCTGCTCGTGCTGTTCGTGCTGTTGAGCACATTCGTGACCCTGATCACGAAGATGCGCGATACCCAGGAGAGCCTGATGACCTTCATCGGAGCCCGGTATTTCCCCCAGATGGATAACTACAGGGCAGGATACGCGGATTATTTGAGGTACGCCTTCGCGAACCAGACCGGCGTCACGGGCATGCTTCTGGCTTACCCGCTCTGGCGCTATACCGGGCAGGCCCTGGCCGGCATCCTGACGATGCTCGGCATCCTGGGCGTCCTTTTTGCCCTGTGCCTGTCCCCGATCCGGCAGCTGCTGAAGGCGTCCCGGGCAAGACAGGCCCGCCGCCCGCGCAACGACTACGTAGCGGAGGAACCCGTCGCATGGTCCGCGGAGGAAACGCCTCCCGCCCGGCCCGAGCCCGTGCAGATGGCGATGGATCCCCTGCCCTTACGGCCCCAGCAGCCTCCCGTCAGGTATGATGAGCCCGTGTATGACGACAGTTTTACCCGCGGCGGAGATGTGAATGACGGTTTCATCCCGGTGTCCGGCGAGGAAATGTACCAGGAGTATTTCCCGGCGGATACCTATATCCAGCCCAAAGCGGGGAACAGCATGACGGACGTGGACCAGCTCCCGTACCATGTGCACCTGCCCAACGAGAGCATGACCCCCGCAGCGGCAGACGAGAAGCCGAAGAGGAACGAAAAGAAACCAAGACCCGAAGTGCCGCCGGTCAAGCCTGAGGAGAAGTCCAAAAAGCCCGCGGCCGAGCCCAGACCCGAGCCCGAACAAAAAACCGAACAAAAGCCCCAGGCCGAGAAAAGGCCCGCGGCTGTACCGGCGCCCGATATGAGCATCCCGGTGCCCTCCGTTCCCTCCCGGGAGGAACGGCCCGCCGACGCCCAGATGACCGAACAGGTATTAAAGGGCGCGAAACCGGTGGTGACGGGGGCTGCCGTGGAACTTTCCAACGAGAGGATCCCCATCGGCGGTGTCTCCGCCGCCGCGCCGGAAGACGCCGGCATCGACGGAACGCCCCCGAAGGTGAGCGCCCTGAAGATCGACGTGAAAAGCAGTGTCCACTACACGCCGCCGCCCATTTCTCTCCTGGCCCTGGGCAAGAACAACAGCGGCGTGGACTGGGCCGCCGAAGACCAGCAGCGGGCCAGGAAGATCGAGGAGACCCTGGAGAGCTTCAACGTGCCCTGCCAGGTGAAACAGATCCTTCACGGCCCGGCCATCACCCGTTTCGCCATCCAGATCGCCCAGGGCATCCGGGTCAACAAGGTCACGAACATGTCGGACAACCTGGCCCTGTCCCTGGCCACCCGCCAGGTCCGTGTGGAAGCGCCCATCCAGGGCACCAATTTCATCGGTATCGAGGTCCCCAACAAGGTGATCTCCAACGTTTACCTCAGGGAAGTGCTGGACAGCCGCGAGATGCGGGCCCATCCCTCTCCCCTGGCCGTGGGCCTCGGCAAGGACATCGCCGGCACCCCGGTGGTGTGCGACCTGAGCAAGATGCCCCATCTGCTCATCGCCGGTGCCACAGGCAGCGGTAAATCCGTATGCATCCACTCCATCGTGTGCTCCATCACCTACCGGGCCACACCCGAACAGGTGCGCCTCATCATGATCGACCCGAAACAGGTGGAACTGAGCGTCTACAACGCCCTGCCCCATCTGCTCATCCCCGTGGTGACCGACGTGCGCAAGGCCGCCGGTGCCCTGGCATGGGCCGTGCAGGAAATGACGGACCGGTACCACCGCTTCAAGGAGAGCGGCGTGAGGAACCTGGACGGCTACAACAAACTGTTCCCGGATGAGAAGCTGCCCAACATCGTCATCGTCATCGACGAGATGGCGGACCTGATGGATGTGTGCAAGAAAGAAGTGGAAGAATACATCCGGCGCCTGGCCGCCCTGGCCAGAGCCGCGGGCATCTACATGGTGCTGGCTACCCAGCGGCCTTCGGTGGACGTTATCACCGGCGTGATCAAGAACAATATCCCCAGCCGTATCGCCTTCGCCGTTTCCAGCGGCACGGACAGCCGGACGATCCTGGACCAGTACGGTGCCGAGAAGCTGATGGGCAAGGGCGACATGCTCTACAAGCCCATGGGCCTCTCCCCCTCCCGTGTACAGGGCTGCTTCGTGTCCGATGAAGAGGTCAACAGCCTGATGACCTACATCAGCCGTTACTTCTCCGCCGATTACAACGAAGACCTGGAGATGCAGCTGCAGAATGCCGCGAACAACGTGAAGGGCAGCGGCAGTCTGCCGCTCCTTGGCGGTGATCTGGAAGAGGAAGCCAATACCGACGCCAGCCAGGACGACATGCTCCCGGAGGCGATCCAGATGGCCCTGGAAGACGGGCAGACCTCTACCTCCATGCTCCAAAGGCGCCTGCGCATCGGTTACGCCCGGGCCGGCCGCCTGGTGGACGAGATGGAGAAGCTGAAGGTCGTCAGCGCCCAGGACGGTTCCAAGCCCCGCAAGACCATCATGACGCGGGAACAGTACTATGAGATGATGGGAAAGCAGGAGTGATCCGGGACCGCTCCGGAAAGTTTTATCTCGATCGGGCCGTTATCACTTGCAATTGTCATCGTTTTTTGGTAATAATATTATCGTGCGGCTGTCAATTCAACGGCGTGCGCCGCACGCGATACGGGGGCCGTCCCGGGAAGTGAGAAGATTATGGCATTTTACATCATGACCGATGTGGCAGCCGATCTGCCGAAGACCTACGCGGACAAATGGGAGAATTTCCATATCATCCCCATGAACTACCAGATCGACGGGGAAGAAAAAGTATACGAATGCGGCGATGAAAAGAACATCCATGAGTTTTATGAGCGCCTGAGGAACGGCAGCCTGTCCACCACCTCCCAGATCATGCTGGAGTCCTACCTGCAGACCTTCGGGCCCCTGCTGAAGAACGGGGATGAGATCCTCTACGTGTGCTTCTCTTCCGGCCTTTCCGGCACTTACGAGACCTCGCTGATGGCCCAGAAAATGCTCAGCGAGGAGATCAGCACCGGCAAGCTCGTCATCGTCGACTCCCTCTGCGCCTCCGTGGGCGAAGGCCTTCTGGTGCACTACGCTCTGGAATGCCGCAAGCAGGGCATGAACATCGACCAGGTGGCCGAATGGGTGGTCAATCACCGGCAGAACCTGGTGCACTGGTTCACGGTGACGGATCTGTTCTTCCTCAAACGCGGCGGCCGCGTCAGCGCCGCCAGCGCCGCTCTGGGCTCCATGCTCAAGATCAAACCCGTGATGGACGTGAACTTCGAGGGCAAGCTGATCGCCGAGTACAAGGTGCAGGGCCGCAAGAAGTCTCTGAAAGAGCTGGTGGATCAGACCGTCAAGGCCGCCGATCCGAAGATCGGGCCCCAGACCATCTTCATCGGCCACGGCGACTGCGAGGAGGACGCCCGGTACGTGCTGGAAAAGCTGAAAGAAGAAGGCCTCCCCATCAAGGAGGCCATGATCACGCCCATCGGCACCATCATCGGTTCCCACTCGGGCCCCGGCACCCTGGCACTGTTCAGTTACGGCAAAGGCAGATACACTTCCAAGGATTGATGCAGACATCCATATCATCCACCCGGCAGCGGCTCAACGCTGCCGGGCTTTTTTCGGCGGAGGATACCGCCTCCGCCGAAAAAGCCGGCCCTATGGTCACACAGGCATGGCGCAGAGCTTGTAACCGTACTTGTAGACAGTCTGGATCGAATGAGGCCCGATCTTTTTCCTCAGGCGCTGGATATGGACGTCCACCGTGCGCGTGACGCCCATGTCGATGAATCCCCAGGCATTCCTGAGGATCGTTTCCCGGGAAACAGGCTCATCCGGATGGGTGCACAGTTCCTTCAGAAGGCAGAATTCCTGGCCCGTGACACTGACGCTCGTCCCGTCCATGTAGAGCCTGCGGGCATCCTCGTCCAGGATCATGAGCCGGCTGCGCCGCTCTCCGTCTTTCATCAGGTAAGATCGTTTCATCATCATCACCTCACGACCATATAACGAACGAGGACCGCTTTTTGTTTCCCGGCAGCGGGATTTTTTTCGGGATCTTTAAAAAAATCACTTTTCTTTCACCGTTTGTTCAAAGTTTGTTCAAACATCCGCGGTACAATGATACCGCCTTGAAAGAAAGGCGCAGAGAAGATACAAGGAGGTCATCCATATGAAACGCAGTACCTTAACGATCATATGTCTGGTTCTGACAGCCGTGCTTCTGGCCGGCGTTGTGGCTTACGCAGCCAATGAGGATCCCAAGACTATCTCCGAAGAAGAGATCGACAGCATCATCAATACCACGACCGATACCAGCCTGGTGGAGAGCCCCTTCCTTTCCGTAACGGAAAAAGTGCGTGACTCCGTGGTGGGCATCAACAACTACCAGGTATCCTCCGGCTACTACGGTTACGGCTTCGGCTACGGCTACGGCCGTGATCAGGGTCGGGAGAGCCTGTACGCCACCGGATCCGGTGTGGTGATCACCTCCTACGGCCATGTGCTCACCAACTACCACGTGATCGAGAATGCCAGCAGGATCACCGTGACCATCGCCAACGACGAGAACGAGTACCCGGCTGAACTGGCCGGCTATGACGCAGACAAGGACATCGCCATCCTGGTGGTGAAGGGCCTGAACGTGGCCCCCGTCACTCTGGGCGACAGCGACAGCCTGCAGGTGGGCGAATGGGCCATCGTGATCGGCAACCCCCTGAGCGAGAATTTCGCCAGGACCGTCACCGTGGGCGTTGTGTCCGCTCTGGACCGTCAGGTCACGGATACCAACTATGACTCCTACGGCCGCCGCTACAGGAACACCAACACCATGATCCAGGTGGACGCGGCCATCAACTCCGGCAACTCCGGCGGCGGCATGTTCAACACCCTGGGCCAGCTGCAGGGCATCCCCGCGAGGAAGTACTCCTCCAACAGCTTCTTCAGCGGCACCAGTGTCGAGAACATCGCCATGTGCATCCCCATCAACACCGCCAAGCCCCTGATCGAGGAAGTGCTGCGCGACTACAGCGGCACTGCCCTGACCGCTTCCGGAACGAACGGCGGCGATGACAGCATGCTGAGCAAGCCCCGTCTGGGCGTGACCGTGACCACGCTTTCCTCTTCCACGACGGACAAGCTGCCCCTCGGTGCCCTGGTGCTGAAGGTGGAGGAAGGCTCCCCCGCCGCTGAAGCCGGCATGATGGTGGGCGACGTGATCGTGGCCGTGGACGGTTCCGTGACGAGCTCCTCTTCCGCCCTCATCGAGAAGGTCAAGGAATACAAGGAAGGCGACACCATCAACGTCAAGGTGTACAGGGCCGCGGGCATGGAAGAAGCTCTGGGCGACGGCACCAGCCTGGATCTTGAGAAGATCGGCGACGGTGATTACATCGACGTCAGCGTCACGCTGCGCATCATCGGCAACCAGGCTTCCAAACTGACCGGAAAGTAAGATCTGTCTTATCGCGGCGGTCCCCCTTCACGGGGGACCGTTTTTTTCAGCCGCGTCCGAAGTCCCCTCACAGCCGTCTTCCGCCGGGCGGACGAATATGGCCGATCCCTTCCCAGATAACACCAGAGACCCCGCTTTATGACCCAAGCTCAAAAATATTCCCGATTTATTGATTTTTTTACTTGACAAAAGACGTCTTATAGCTTAGAATAACGCCTGTGCCGTCCTGAACGGTGAGGGAACAGCTTCAGGGAGCATAGCTCAGCTGGGAGAGCATTTGCCTTACAAGCAAAGGGTCACAGGTTCGAGTCCTGTTGTTCCCACCAATACGGCCCGGTAGTTCAGTTGGTTTAGAATGCCAGCCTGTCACGCTGGAGGTCAGGGGTTCGAGCCCCCTTCGGGTCGCCAAATGCCTGGGTAGCTCAGTCGGTAGAGCAACAGACTGAAAATCTGTGTGTCGGCGGTTCGATTCCACCCCCAGGCACCACATGCGGTAGTAGCTCAGTTGGTAGAGCGCCACCTTGCCAAGGTGGAGGTCGCGAGTCCGAGCCTCGTCTACCGCTCCATTTATAAGGCGCCATAGCCAAGTGGTAAGGCGAAGGTCTGCAAAACCTTTATGCTCCGGTCCGAATCCGGATGGCGCCTCCAGGAAAGCCTCTGCGAAATGCAGAGGTTTTTTTGTTGCAAAGCCGGGCGCCAAAGCCCGCCGGCGGGTACGGCGCTTTGTACCGGGGCTGGCGGGAGCCGCGGTTGGAAAAAACGCGGGCGCGGCCCCCCATCGGACCGCCCGGCCCGGTTTTTTTCTGAAAATATAAAAAATCCCCCTGCGTAAGGGATTGCTTGTGACGCTGCGTCATATTGTAGAATGCAGGGCGTAAGGAGGGAAAGGCTATGTCAAAATACACAACGGGAGAGCTGGCAAAGCTTTGCGGCGTGACCGTCCGGACCGTTCAGTATTATGATACCCGGGGCATCCTGGTGCCCAGCGAGCTTTCGGAGGGCGGGCGGCGGCTCTACTCGGAGGACGACGTGAAACGCATGAAGGTCATCTGCTTTCTGCGGGAGCTGGATCTTCCGATCGACGCCATCGCCCAGATCCTGCAGGAAGAGCATCCGGAGAAGGTGATCTCCCTGCTGATCGAATAGCAGGAGAAGACCCTTACGGATGAAATCTCCGAAAAGCAG
>CACZOZ010000115.1:0-5872 GCA_902782865.1 uncultured Eubacteriales bacterium | reverse complement strand
TAATTTTGCCTTGATTTTATATAAAGTATCTGCTATAATTCTTCATCGGTTTAATCCGATGAAGTGTTCGGTTTGCCGGATCTGTCAGGTATCAATCAAATATTTTGAAGGCAATGGCGAAAGCCGTTTGTCATAGCCGTTACGACGGCAAATTATATTTATAGGAGGAACCCCTATGAAGAAGATCGTTGCTCTGCTTCTGACCGCTGTGATGCTCATGGGCGTCTGCGGCGCTGTGGCTGAAGACGCGCATCAGCTGATCTACGGTGCCACCACCGAGATCGGCGGCGACTTCGCTGCCGGCCGGACCTGGTTCACCAACAACGCGACGGATGCCATGATCACCGAGATGATCAGCGACTATTCCACCGTTGTGATGAACAAGGAAGGCGCTTACATCGTCAACCCGACCATCGCCGAGAGCGTTGACGGCGTCATGAACGATGACGGCACCAAGACCTACACCATCAAGATCAAGGAAGGCCTGACCTTCAACAACGGCGAGCCTGTGACCATCCAGGATTTCGTTTGGACCACCGCTTTCGGCTGCTCTTCCGTGGCTACCGAACTGGGTGCGAAGGTCACCTCTTACCTGACTGTGGTCGGCGGCCAGGAATACTATGACGGCACTGCCGATAGCATTTCCGGTCTGCGCATCCTGGACGACACCACCATGTCCGTTCAGATCGTTGCCGAAAAGGTCCCCTACTACTATGACATCACCTACGCTCAGTTTACTGCCTACAGCCTGAAGTACTGGCTGGGTGACGCGGTCGCTCTGAAGGACGACGGCAACGGCGTGTACTTCGAAGGCTTCACCAAGGATGGCTCCGAGGCCGCTTTCACCAACGCCCGCTTTGAAGCTGCTCCCACCCGTGTGACCGCCGGCCCCTACAACCTGGTCGAATTCGATCAGTCCGCCAAGCAGGCCACTCTGGTCGCGAACCCCTACTATGCCGGCAACTACGAAGGCCAGAAGCCTTCCATCGAGAAGATCGTCATCACCAAGGCTGAAGACGCCACCTGGGCCGACGCTCTGAAGACCGGCGCTTTCAACTTCTATGATACCATCACCGACGGCACCGAGATCAACGACGCGATGGACATCATCGAGGACGAAGCGAACAAGGCCACCCTGGGCTATGGCTACACCTATGCTCAGTTCGACCGTCCCGGCTACGGCAAGATCATGTTCCAGTGCGACTTCGGCCCGACCCAGTTCAAGGCTGTCCGTCACGCGGTCGCTCTGCTGCTGGACCGCAACGAGTTCGCCAACACCTTCTGCGCCGGCTGGGGCGGCGTTGTGAACGGCCCCTACGGCACCGCGATGTGGATGGCTCAGGAAGCCGAGGAATGGCTGGATGAGAACCTGAACAACTACGCCTTCAACCCCGAAGCCGCTGTGGCCGAGCTGGTCGAGGACGGCTGGGTCTACGCCGCTGACGGCTCCGACTATGTCGAGGGCATCCGCTACAAGAAGGTCACCGAAGAAGAAGCCGGCGACTATGTGCACAATGTGAAGCTGGACGACGGCACCATCCTGATGCCGCTGATCATCGAATGGTCCTCTTCCGAGGGCAACAGCGTGTCCGACCTGCTGGCCGTTATGCTGGCCAACGGCCCCCAGACCGCCGAAGCCGGTATGAAGATCAACCAGAACATCATGAGCTTCTCCGAGCTGCTCAACTACATGTACCGTGACGTGTCCCAGGGCGACAAGTACGGCGTCAAGACCTACGGCATGTACAACCTGGCCTCCAACTGGGGCACCCCCGTGTACGACCGCGCCTATGACTTCACCGTGGATCCCGAGCTGGTGGCTGAAGGCTACAACACCAACTTCATCCTGGACGAGAAACTCGACCAGCTGACCATGGACATGGTGTACGGCGTTGAAGCCGGCGACGATGCGAAGTACCTGGAGATCTGGGAGCAGTTCATCCAGCTGTGGAATGATCTCCTGCCCGAAGTCCCGCTGTACTCCAACATCTACGTCTCCGTGTTCCCGGATTGGCTCGAGAACTACGAGCAGACCTCTTACTGGTCCTTCCAGAACGCCATCCTGTACGCGACGATCGCGGAATGATCCTGTAAGAAAGAACTTAAAACGGGGCGGGCAGTCCATGCCCGCCTCGTTTTAAGACGATTTTCCGACTCTCCGAAGGCGTGGACAGGCCATGCTGTCAGATAATCATCCTTTGATCATCTGACAAGATGGTCTGCGGATCAAAAGAATATGGGCTGATGAGCTGTCAGCCGTGAAGGAGGTGCCCGATGGGCAGATACATACTGAAACGTATCGGATACATTGTCCTTGTATTCCTGATACTGTCGTTCCTTATGTATTGTCTTTACAACCTGATCCCCACGGATCCGGCCCGGCAGGAAGTGGAGCCGATGCGTCAGGGCCTGAAGGCCGACGAATATGAAGCGCTCTATCAGCAGGTGCGCAAACGGATGGGCCTGGACGATCCCCTGGTGGTGCGGTATCTCAGGTGGATGGGTTTGTGGAAGAATGTCGACGGCACCTTCAATGGGATCATTGAGGGGAATTTCGGCTATTCGAACCTGTATAAGCGCAATGTGATCGAAGTGATCCAGGCGCCCATGGGCAATACCGTATTCATCAACATCTTCACGACGATCGCGGCCCTGGGGATCACGATCCCCCTGGGCATATACTGCGCGGTGCATAAGGGGAAACGATTCGACAGCGTCACCCAGGTGGTCACCATGCTGGGTTACAGCATCCCCGTGTATATCATCGCACTGGTTTTCATGTTTCTTTTGTGCGTGCTCTGGCGTGTGTTCCCGATCATGGGCATGAAGACACCGGGCATGACTTACGCGAACCAGTGGGAAGAATTCGTCGATATGCTGTATCATATCGCTCTGCCGGTCATCGTGATGACCTTCGGCTCCCTGGGCGGCATGACCCGATATGTCAGGTCCTCCATGATCGACGCCCTGAGCATGGATTACATCCGCACGGCGCGGGCCAAGGGCCTCAAAGAGAAAGTGGTCATCTATTCCCACGCGTGGCGCAACGCGCTGCTGCCGGTCATCACTTCGATCCTGGGATGGTTCATAGCCATTTTCTCCGGCTCCGTGATCATTGAGAACACCTTCTCCCTGAGCGGAATGGGCAGGCTGTACTGGCAGGGGCTCAACAATTACGATTTTGAGCTGGTCCTGGCCATCCAGTTGTTCTACTCGGTGGTCTCACTCGTCGGTTCTCTGCTGATCGATATCAGCTATGGCCTGGTCGATCCGCGTGTCCGGGTGGACAAATAAGAGAGGGGGAAGGAAAGATGACGAAGAAGAAGGGCTTTTTCCTGACCCGGTGGCTCAAGCGCGGTGTTTTGGGAAATGACCGCGAGATCAAGGATATCATGACGGAAGAGCAGGTCCAGACCCCGTTCAAGACCATGCTGAAGAACTTCCTGTCCAAGCATACGGTGCGCGTCGGCCTGATCGGCTTTTTCGCGGTGTTCCTGTTCGTGCTCATCGGGCCGCGGTACTGGGTGCTGGACCTGTCCGAGCAGGATTCCACACTGATCAATCTGCCCCCCAGCCAGAACATGATGGCTGTGCCCAAGGAAATGAAGGGCAAGATCGCGGACATCGCGGCCGGCCGTACCTACGGCGTCGGCCTTGATACCGACGGGCATGTGCACACCTGGGGCTACACAAGGATCACGGAAAAGATCAATATCGCCGATGTACCGGATGAGGTGCAGAACGCCGATCTGATCATGTTCGCCGCCGGCGAGGACCATGTGGTCGCCATGGACGTCAACAAGCAGCTGTATGTCTGGGGCAACACCCGTCTGCAGCAGGCGAATTACACATCGGACATGAAAAAGCTGATGAAGACCCCGGACGACCCCGCCTGGGATATCATCCAGCTGGAAGCCAGCAACCAGTTTTCCGCCGCCCTGTCCTCGGACGGTACGCTCTACCTGTGGGGCAACAGCAATCTGGCGGATATCAAGCTTCGCAAACAGTACCAGGGCAATATCGCGAAGGTGGCGCTCACCAGCAACGAGTATATCTGCCTGCTCAAAGACGGCACGGTGGCGTACACCGGGTTCAAGGACAAGGGCAGCGCTTTCGCCGCGATCCCTGCCGCTCTTAACGGCAAAACTGTTGTGGATATCGCCTCCACCAGCTCCACCGTGGCGGCTGTCACGGACGATGGTCAGGTGGTGGTCTGGGGCAATGACAAAAACGGTGAAAAGACCGTGCCCGCGTTTGTTTCGCCTGTGAAACACCTTTACGGCGGCCGGTTCCACTATGTGGCGGTGCTGGAGAACGGTGACGTGGTGGCGTGGGGCTCCGACAAATACCATCAGACCGACGTGCCCGCTTCTCTGGTGCACGGGGCCGACATCAAGCAGATCTATACCGGCAATTTCCAGAACTACGCGGTCATGGCCGACGGGTCGGTGCAGACCTGGGGCCTGAAGGGCTTCGTGCTGGGGACCGACGGCCTGGGGCGCGACCTGCTGACCCGTATCGTCAACGGCGGCCGAGTCACGATGACGGTCGGCGCTATCTCGGTCATCATCGCGACCATCATCGGCGTTCTCCTGGGCGGCCTGGCGGGCTACTTCGGGGGGCACGTGGACATTATCGTCATGCGTATCGCGGAGATCGTGGGCGGCCTGCCCTTCATCCCCTTCGCCATGATCCTGTCCGCTGTCATTGGATCCCGTCTGGATCCCACGCAGAAGATGTACCTGATCATGGTGGTGCTGGGCGTGCTGAGCTGGACCGGCACCTGCCGCCTGGTGCGCGCCCAGATCCTGGCGCAGCGCGAGATGGAATACGTCACCGCCGCCAAGGCCATGGGTATCCGTGAACGGACCATCGTGTTCCGTCATATCCTGCCCAATGTCATGTCCCTGCTCCTGGTCAGCATGACGCTGGACTTCGCCACCTGCATGCTGACGGAGAGCAGCCTGAGCTACCTCGGTTTCGGCATTCCGCTTCCTACGCCCACCTGGGGCAATCTTCTTACGGGTGCCAACAATTCCATCGTGATCCAGCAGTACTGGTGGCAGTGGGTGTTCCCTGCGGCGATCTTCGGCCTGTGCACCATCTGCATCAATATGATCGGCGACGGTCTGCGCGACGCGGTCGACCCGAAGAGCACTGAACGGTAAAGGAGGGGAAAGAAATGGCATTATTGGAATTACATGATCTTCATACCTTCTTTACGACCAAGCGCGGCATCGTGAAAGCTGTCAACGGGGTCAGCTACAGCGTGGAATCCGGCCGCACCCTGGGTGTCGTGGGCGAGTCCGGCTCGGGCAAGAGCGTCTCCGCCATGAGCATCCTCCAGCTGCTGGATGGCAACGGCTATATCGATTCGGGCTCCATCATTTTTGACGGCAAGGAGATCGTCAAGCTGAATCGTCAGGAGATGTACAAGATCAGGGGCAACGATATCTCGGTGATATTCCAGGAGCCCATGACCAGCCTCAACCCGGTGTTCACGGTGGAAAAGCAGGTGTCCGAACCCTTCATGATCCATCAGGGGCTCAGCAAGCAGGAAGCCAAGCTGAAAGTCATCGAGATGCTCAAGGACGTCAAGATCCCTAACCCGGAGACAGTCGCCAAGCAGTATCCCCATCAGCTTTCCGGCGGTATGCGACAGCGCGTCATGATCGCCATGGCTCTGGCCTGCAGGCCCAAGCTGCTGATCGCCGACGAGCCCACGACGGCGCTGGATGTGACGATCCAGGCTCAGATCCTGAAGCTGATGAACGATCTGAAGGAAGAGCACGGCACATCCATCCTGTGCATCACTCACGACCTGGGCGTGATCGCCCAGATGGCCGATGACGTGGCGGTCATGTACTGCGGC
>CACZOZ010000114.1:0-16597 GCA_902782865.1 uncultured Eubacteriales bacterium | reverse complement strand
TCCCGGCGCGTGATGTCCTTGCCGCCCACGTCCACCATGCGCGCGCGGCCCTCGTCATCGAAATGCGTGAAATCGCTCATGCTCATCCTCCGATCTGGTTCATGTTGCGGGCCGCCTCGCTGCGGCTCTCCTCGCTCAGCTCCCCGTGCCGCCGCGGTTTGCCCCAGATGGCTTCCCGCATGCGCTTTTCCATCTCCTCCTCCCCGAGGCCCTTGATGCTGATCTCCTCGGCGGAGTGCAGGCAGGGCTTGAGGCGCCCGTCGGCGGTGAGACGGATCCGGTCACAGGTATCGCAGAAGTGCCGGCTCAGGGGACTGATCAGGCCGATCCTGCCGGGAGCGCCCGGCAGGCGGTACAGCCTGGCCACGCCCTCGGCATCCTCCGGAACGGCGTCGGGGAGCATTTCCAGCACCCGGTCGGCGGGGATGTAGGAGCGGTCCCCGAACACGGCGCCCCCCGGCATGGGCATCAGCTCGATGAACCTCAGGTCCAGGGGATACTTCCTCGTGAGCTCCGCCAGCGCCGGGATCTCGTCGTCATTGAAGCCGCCGATCAGCACGGCGTTGATCTTCACCTTCTCAAACCCGGTCTCAAGGGCGGTCCTGAGCCCCTGGAGGGCCATGTCCAGATCCCCGCCCCGGGTCATCGCGGCGTATTTGTCCCTGTTGAGGGTGTCCAGGCTGATATTGACGCGCCTGAGGCCCGCGCGTTTGAGCTGTTCCGCCAGGGGAGGCAGCAGGGTGCCGTTGGTGGTCATGCACACGTCCCGGATGCCGTCCACCGCCGCGGCTCTTTCACAGATGGACAGGATGTTCTTTTTGACCAGCGGCTCGCCGCCGGTGAGGCGCAGTTTGACGACGCCCAGCCGCGCGGCGGTCCTCACGGCCAGGATCATCTCGTCCTCCGTGAGCATGTCGCCGTGGGCCTTGAGGGGCACGCCCTCCTCAGGCATGCAGTACCGGCAGCGCATGTTGCACCTGTCAGTCACCGAAAGGCGCAGGTACCGGATACTGCGTCCGTACTGATCGATCATATCAATACCTTCCGAAAGTGCAGTTGGGATAGTGGCAGTCCTTGCAGCGCTGGCACAGGCCGCCGTCGCCGAGGCGGATCAGGTCCTCCCGGGTGAGGGGCTCACCGGTGAAGATCTGGGGCAGGAGCACGTCGAAGATCGTGGTGGGCAGGCTGATGGCCGCGCCGGGCACGCCCAGCACCGGGATGTCATCAAGGTACGCCACCAGGGTCATGTTCCCCGGCTGGGAGGGCACCCCGTGGCTGATGATCCGGGCCCCCAGGGCGCGGATGGCCGTGGGGGTCAGGTCGTCCGGGTCCACGGACATGCCTCCGGTGAAGATCAGGAAGTCCGCGCCCTTTTTGAGGGCCTCCCGCGCCGCGCCCGTGATCATGTCCAGATCGTCATCGCAGATGGCCACGCTGACGATGTCGGCGGGCCAGCGTTTCATCTTTTCCCGTACCACGGGCTCGAATTTGTCTTTGATCCGGCCGGAATACACCTCCGACCCGGTGATGATGACGCCGATGTTCCTGTGCCGGTAGGGCATCAGGCGCAGAAGCTGCCTGCCGGCGCACTTTTTCTCAGCCTCCTCGATCTGCGTGACCTGGGTGGTCAGGGGCACGATGCGCATGGAGCACAGGGCCGCGCCCTCCTCCGCCGGATAATGGTCCGGCAGGGTGGCGATGGTGATGTCCCCGATGCTGTTGATCTCCTTCAACAGCGCGGTGTCCACGCGGAACATGCCCCGCTCCCGGGCGATGAGCATCACCTTGCCCTCGCTGGGTCCCGTGTATTCGGCGTTCTCCACGGGCGCCATGGCGGCGAGCCTGCGGGCGCAGTCCTCCTCATGGATCTCCCCGGCGTTCTCCTCCCAGATGAACACGGTCTTTTTGCCGATGTTCTTCAGCTCTTCCACGTCCTCCTCACGGATCACGTGCCCGCGGCGGAAAGCGGGGCCCTTGAAACCGTCCACCATCTTGGTCACGTCGTGGCACAGTGTCATGCCCACGGCGTCCTCTACCCGAATCTTTTTCATATCAAAAATCCTTTCAGTTCAGTTCCTTCCTCAAGGGGCCCGCTGCCCGCGGGCACGATGGCCATCGCGTCGCATCCGATGGTGCTGGAGAGCACCACGTTGCCCTGATCCCCCTGAAGGATGAGGCCCGCGGTGCCGTCGGACAGATCCAGCCGGCCCCTGAGGAGGCGTGTGGCGGGGCTCTTCTTTTTGAACGCGCTCCGAAGGATCAGGGTGACCGGACGGGGCACGGGCTCATTCAGGCCCGCCATGGCCCGCAGCGCGGGGAGCGCGGCCAGGTAAAAGTTCGTCAGCGCGGAGGCGGGATTGCCGGACAGACCGCACACGGGCTTTCCGTCCAGGAGCCCGTAGGCGCAGGCCATGCCGGGCTTGATGGCGAGGCCCCGGAACAGCGTTTCGCAGCCCGCGGCCTCCATGGCGGCGGGGGTCAGGTCATAATCTCCGACGGATACGCCGCCGGTCAGAAGCACCGCGTCGCAGCGCGCCGCGCCGTACCCGATCAGCGCGGCGATGGCGTCCCGGTCGTCCCCTGTGAGGCCCAGATACTCAGGCGCCATGCCCTCTTTGAGCAGGGCGGCCGTGAGGGTGTGCCGGTTGGAATTGCGGATCATGCCCGGCGCGGCCGGGGCGTCCGCCTCCGTGACCTCGCTGCCCGTGGAAATGATGCCCACACGGAGGCGGCGGTATACCTCGGGGCGGGCGTCGCCCTGGGCCGCGAGCGTGCCCATGAGGCCCGCGTCGATCCGGGTGCCCCGGCGGGCGATCAGGTCGCCCTTTTTCATGTCCTCTCCGGCGCGGATGATGTTCTCACCCGGTCTCGCGGGCGCGTCCATGCTCACCGTTTCATCGGTGAAGACCGTTTTTTCCTTCATCCGCACGGCGTCGGCGCCTTCCGGGATGGGGGCGCCGGTCAGGATCTTGACCGCGGTGCCTTCAGTCACGGCCTGCGTGGGCACTTTTCCCGCCGGGATCTCCTCCAGCAGACGGAGAGTCACGGGAGCATCGGGGGAAGCGCGGGATGTGTCCTCCGCCCGAAAGGCGTATCCGTCGTAGGGCGACCGGTCAAAGGGCGGCACGTCCTCCGGGGCGGTCAGGTCACGCGCCAGCACGCGCCCGAAACAGTTTTCCAGGGGCACGCGCTCTGTCCCCACGGGCCGGACCCGGGAAAGCAGCAGGTCACGCGCGGTCACATAGTCCAGGTGTTCTTTCATTCGCTTCACTCCTTCAGGGGCAGGATAGCGTCCGGAGGCAGGTGGATCACGAGCCTTTCGGCATGATGACGGCGCCAGGTCTCCTTGTCCGTTTCCCAGCCGACGGCGCGGGACGCGTCCGTTCCCTCGGGCCGGAGCATCACGGTGAAGGAGAACGGGTTCTCCACCACCTCTTCCACCCGGCAGGGGAACACATTGACGGTATCGCTTTGAGCGGCCAAACGGATATCGTGCATGCGGATGCCCACGCAGTCCGCGTCCGAAGGCCACCGTGGGAGGTCCAGGTCCAGGCCCCAGTCCGCGGCGCGGACCGTGCCGTCCGCATTCGGCCGGGCGGGGGAAATGTTCTTGCAGCCCGTCAGCACGGCGCCGCGCCGGGTCACGGGATCGGCAAACACCTGATGGTTTTCGCCGACGGTCTCGATATGCCCATTGCCCATGACGGCGATCCTGTCCGACAGCCGGTAGACCTCGTCCCGGGAATGGGATACCAGCAGCACCGGTTTTTTGAAGTCCCGGATGATCCGGCGCACCTCCCGCTCCATCTGGAACCGGAGGTGGCTGTCCAGCGCCGAGAAGGGCTCGTCCAGCAGCATCAGGTCCGGCTCATTCACCAGGATGCGGGCGAGAGCCACCCGCTGCTGCTGCCCGCCGGACAGCTGCCAAGGCTTCAGGCCCTCCAGGCCCGTGAGCTCCATGCGCCGGATCATCAGATCCGCGGCGGCGCCGTTTTTTTTGTCCCTGACGCCGCAGAGGATGTTCTGCCGCACCGTCATGTTGGGGAACAGGGCGTACTGCTGGAACAGGTATCCCACCCGCCTCTCCTGAGGCTTTAAGTCGATCCGCTTCCCGCTGTCGTACAATACGCGGCCGTTCAGCTCGATATGCCCCCGGTCCGGCTTTTCCACGCCGGCGATGCACCTTAAGGTCATGCTCTTGCCGCAGCCCGAGGCGCCCAAAAGCGCCAGCACCCCGTTGTCCGCGGTGAAGCGCATGTCCAGACGGAAATCCCCCAGGGTCTTCCGGATATCAACGGTCAATGCCATGGCGGCCGCTCCTTTCCGCGCGCTGCCTGTTTTCCAGCAGATTCATGGCCAGCAGCACCGCCGTGGATATGGCCAGGTTGATCAGCACCCATTTGAGGGCGAGGGCGTCATCGTTGGTCCGCCACAGCTGGTAGACCGTGGTGGACACGGTGGCAGTCCGTCCCGGGGTGTACCCGGCGATCATGTTGGTGGCTCCGTATTCGCCCAGGGCCCGGGCGAAGGCCAGCACTGTCCCCGCCAGGATGCCCTGCCGGCAGGACGGCATGCGGATGCGCCAGAAAATAAAAGTGTTGCTCAGGCCCAGGGTCCTGCCCGCGTGGGCCAGCGTCTCGTCGAAGGTCTCGAAAGCCCCTCTGGCCGTGCGGTACATCAGGGGGAAGATCACCACGGCGGTGGCGATGACGGCGGACCACCAGGTCATCGTCATTTTCAGGCCGAGATTCTGAAGGAGCCACGCGCCCACCGGCCGCCGCGGGCCCAGGAGCCTGAGGAGCAGATACCCCACCACCGTGGGGGGCAGCACCAGGGGGATGGTGAGCACCGCGTCCAGGACGCCTTTTAAGGCCCTGGGGGCCCGGGCGAGATAGTACGCGGCGAAAATGCCGAGAAAAAAGACGATCACGGTGCTGATCCCGGCGATCCTTAAGGAGTTCCACAGGGGATACAGATCCACTTGCCGCAGCTCCTTTCAAAACATGGAACAACGAGCCGGCGGGGCGGATGGACCCCGCCGGCCGTCAGCTCACTCGTGCAGGGGGGTAAAGCCCACCGCCTCGAAGACGGCGTCCGCCGCCTCGCCGGTCAGGAAGGCCAGGAAGGCCTTGGCGGCTTCCTCGTTCCTGGTGATGTTCAGCACCGCGGCGGGATAGATCACCTGTCCGCACATCTCGGGCGTGGCGGTATCCACCACGGTCAGGCCCGCGGAGAAAGCGTCGGTGGCGTAGATGATGCCGCAATCCACGGCCGCTTCGGATACCTGGGTGGTGACTTCCTTCACGTTGCTGCCGTAGGTCAGCACGCCGGATGCTGCCAGGGCGTTTTCGTCCAGGCCGTAGAAAGCGAAGATCTTCTGGGTGTACTGGCCTACGGGCACGTCGGCGTTGCCCATGGCCAGGAGCAGTGTGCCTTCCGTGAGGCCCTTGACCAGGTCGTCATAGCTCCTGACGTCTTTGGGATCACCTTCCGGCACCGCCAGGGCCACTTTGTTCTCCAGCAGATCGATCCTGGTGCCCTCCAGGACAAAGTCGAGCCCCGCGGTGTTCACGGCCGGGTCGGCCTTTTTGTCCAGCTGATTCATCTGCTTGGGGGATGCGGAAATGAACACGTCGCAGTCCGCGCCGCTCTCGATCTGGGTCTTGAGGGTCCCGGAGGAATCGAAGTTGTACACGATGGTCACACCGGGGTTCTCCGCCTCATAGACGGCCTTGAGCTCCGTCAGGGTCTCTGTCATGGAAGCGGCGGCGAATACGATGATCTCCACGGGCTCCTGAGACTCCGCCAGGGGTACGCTGCCCAGCAGCGTGAGGGCGGCCGCGACGGCCAGGATGCGTTTGAGCGTCTTCATCCTGTGTATCCTCCTTTTATCTTGGATGATTCTGTCTTCTTTGAGACAGGGATACACAAGCCGCCGCCATCCCGGCGCGTGCTCCGCCGTCTCCTTTCCAAAAGGGAGGCCGAGCTGTTTCCGGCGTCGACCCTATGCGAAGGCCCGGTCCAAACAAAAAACGCGTGCCTGAAAAGGACACGCGCATACAGGCACCTTCATCAATGAGTGCCCGAAGCTTGTCTCCTTTTCAAATACGGAAGGCGCGGCGGTTTCCCGCCATGCCCTGAGCCGGGTCATCGGCGCGGCCCGGGCTCCATAGCGTCAGCCTTAGGAGCGGGGGCTCGAAGACATGCTTATTATGGCAGAATTCCTGTCGATTGTCAATTATCTCACGCGCGATACCAGCCACTGCCGCAGTTCTTTTTCTGTTTCGTCGTCCAGGCGCACCGGATGGCCGTCCACGGTCAGGCGCACCCCGGTCTCCGTTTTTGTTTTGCCGTGCCCTTTGCAGCCCGCGGCGCAGAAGGCCCGGCTCAGCTTCAGGTCTTCTCCGTGAAGGCCCGCGTCCAGTGTTTCCGGATCGCTCACGTCCTCCGCCCTTTCAAGGACCAGGTCCGTGAGCGCGGAGATGTCCCTCTCCGGATGCAGCACCGGCAGGTCCCCCAGCCGGTCAAGGCCGTTGGAGATCAGCCCGGACACGGCGATGGTGCGTTCGTTCAGCCTTTCCAGGGCGTCTTCTTCCCCGTGGGCGGTGACGATGCGGGCGGCGGGCAGCTCATAGTCCCCCTCGAAGATCACCGCGCCGCAGCCGGCATAATGCCTCAGGATCTCGGAGGGCTTGAGTTTCCGGGGATAGAGCACGCTGGTCTCCGTCTCCGCCCGGGCGGTCACCACCGCCGCCCCGGCCCGGGTGTGACGGTAGGTGTTGCTGCCCGGTTTGTCCATATGGAAGGTGGGGCAGAAGATCGTCTTGACCGTGCCGACCGTCAGGCCGCGGGCGGTCATCTCCTTTTCAAGGGCTTCGGTGACGGTGGTTTTGCCGGAGCTCCGGATGCCCACCACGGTGATGATCTTCATGTCTGGCCTCCTTGATATGCGTCGTCCGGCCGGATGATATCCACGCCCAGTTTTTCAGCGTATTCCCGGGCGAGAGTGCCGGCCTGTTTTCGGGTACAGATGCGGCGGATGCCCGCCGCCGCGGCCTTGAGAAGGATCTCCAGGCTCAGCCGCCCGGAAAAGACCATGCCCGCGCCGGCGAGGCTGATCCCCTTCAGGGCCGCGGTGCCCACCGCCCTGTCCAGGGCGTTGTGCCTTGAGATGTCCCGGCACAGGATCTTTTCCGCGCCGGTTTCGAGCAGCACCGCGTGCCGGCCGTCGCCGCCGGGAGGGAGCATGCCGGGACCGTCCCGGTCCGTGAGGGACCCGACAGGGCATGCCGGGAGCTTCTCAAGACGCTCCCGTATATCCGGCGCGGGAAGGCGGGCCAGTCCGGCGGTGACGCGCAGGACACCGTCCGGATCTTCCATGGCTTCCACCGCGCTTTTGTCCGTGATCATCATTTCCGTGATCATCTTCCCCAGGATCAGCGCCTTCTCGTCCCCGGGGGAGCACAGGATGGGGGCCTGGGGCACCCCGTTCACCTCCCATGGGAGGATCTCCTCTTCCGCGTCCTTGGCTTTTTCGGCGCTGTCGTCATCAAGGAGCCTCAGGATGCGGTCCGCCAGGCCTTCTCTGTTATAAGGCGTCACGGTGATCACCCTCACCCGGGGATGGTTTTTGATCATCTCATGCCAGGGCTGGTCCCTGCGCAGCACGCCCAGCACCGGGGCGGGCCCGTCCAGGCAGTCCAGGATGGCTTTTTGAAACAAAGGGGCATTTTTTTCCAGGTGCCCGCACTCGTCCATCAGGATGAGCGCGTCCGGGTCGCCCGCGGCTTCCTTCAAAAGATCCACGCCCAGGGTGTCGAACATGCCCGGGACGGGACGCATTTTCCCGTCTGTGAGGCACGCTACCATGTGCTCCGGGTCAAAGCTGCCGGGCCTGTCCGCCGGGAGCATGTACAGGGAGGAGGAGCCCCTTTCAGAGGTCAGGAACCGGGTCAGGAACCCTTTGAGGGGCCTTGATGTCATCTCTGTTACCCGCTTCACAGCCCGGCTCTTGCCCACCCGTCTGTCCCCGGTCAGGAACACGTGCATCTGTAAAGCCCCCTTTACCCCGATGTTTTCCGGCTCTATTATAGCCCGGATCTGCCCGCTTGACAATTCCGTAAAACCGGCGCGGACGACATTCGTCAAATAATCGCACTTGATATTTGGGGCCGCTGCCTATATAATAGCCTTAAGGAAGGAGGGGCGGCACAGTGTTCAATATCGGGTTCGCGGAGCTGATCCTGGTCCTGCTTGTCGCCTTTCTGGTGGTGGGTCCCAAGGATCTGCCGAAGGTCGCGCGCTGGCTGGGGCGGTGTGTCCGCAAGGCCAGGCAGCTCATCCGGGAGGTCAAGCAGGAGATCGGCTGGGATGAGCTCACCGAGGAGACCAAGTCCATCAAGCAGGATCTGGACCAGACCATCAAGGACAGCGACATCACGGCCGATATCCGCAGCGCGTCCAATGACTTCAAAAAGAGCGTGGATGACGCCCGCAAGAGCACCGGCCTGAAAAAGCCCTGAGCTTTAAGGAGGAAACATTATGAGACTTGGCACTACTGAGATCGTCCTGATCGTCATCCTGGCGCTGGTGCTGTTCGGCGGCAAAAAGCTGGCGGGCGTCGGCAAGGCCCTGGGCAAGAGCATCAAGGATTTCAAGAACGAGGTCAAGGAAGACGCGCCGGAAGAGAATAAGGAAGAGGAAAAGAAAGACTGATCATGGAGCCGTCTGAACACAACCCAACGGAAAACGCTCTTCCGGAGGATACGGATAAGGAGGCCCTGACCGAGCAAGAGGACGGGGAAGAAAAGCTGACCGGGGAAGTGGAAAACAAGTCCCCGCTGCTCAGCCATCTCCTGGCGCTCAGGAAGGTGCTGGTCATCTCCGCCGCGGCGGTGGTGGTAGCGTTCGTGGCGGTCTTTTATCTGGCGATCGATCCCCTGATGGGCTGGATCATCGATCCCATCCAGTCCAGGAACATCCAGATCATCTACACCGCCATGTCCGAGGCCCTGGTCACCAAGTTCAAGGTGGCCCTGATCGCTGCCGTGGTGGCGGCCAGCCCGGTGATCATCTGGCAGATCTGGGGGTTCATCAAGCCGGCGCTGTATCCGGTGGAAAAAAAGCGCTTCAGGATCCTGTTTTTCCTGGCGCTGCTTTTGTTCCTGACGGGCGTGACCTTCTGCTATTTCGCTGTGTACACCCTGGCGCTGGAGTTCTTCCTGGTGGCGGGCCAGGATCTGGCCACCCCGATGCTCAGCATCGACAAGTACGTCAATTTCCTGTTCGGCTTCATCGTGCCCTTCGGTATCGCCTTCCAGCTGCCCGTGGCATTGTACCTGACCACCCGTATGGGCTGGACCGACTATAAAAAGCTCTCGGGGAAACGCAAGTACGTGATCCTGGGCGTGTTCGTCCTGGCCGCGATCCTCACGCCGCCGGACATCGTGTCCCAGGTGGCGCTGGGCGTGCCGCTGTGCGTGCTCTACGAGATCAGCGTGGTCGTCGCCCGGTTCACCAAGCCCAGGGAGCGGGAATGATCCCGGCCCGGGAGTTTAAAAGCCTGTCCGAAGCGGCGGGCTTTTTTTATGACGTTTGAGGCGTGAAAAGGCATTTTTAAGCCGTACGTCCTTGAAGAAACGGGCGGCGGTGGATTATAATCCGAACGTACGAGATCAAGGAGGTCATATCACATGATCAGGCTGGAACATGTCACCAAGGAATACGGGAACAGCGGCAAAAGAGCGGTGGACGATCTGACACTGCGAGTGGGCCCGGGAGAACTGTTCGGGTTCATCGGGCCCAACGGCGCGGGCAAGACCACCACCATCAAAATGATCACGGGCATCCTCAGGCCCACATCGGGATCCGTTTTCGTGGACGGGATCGATATGGCGGCCGATCCCATGGCGGCCAAGGCGGTCATCGGCTTCGTGCCGGACGGGGCGGACCTGTTCGATAGGCTGACGGGCCTGGAGTACATCCAGTTCATCGCCGATATGTACCATGTGAGCGCGGCGGACAGGAAGCGGCGTTGTGAGGAGTACCTGGAGCTGTTCGAGATGACGGACAGCGCCAACAGCCTCATCCGCACCTATTCCAAAGGCATGCGGCAGAAGATCGCCACCATCGGCGCCCTGGTGCACTCCCCCCGGGTGTGGATCATGGACGAGCCCCTCAACGGCCTGGATCCCCGCTCCGCCTTCCTGCTCAAGGAGGAGATGAAGCGGCAGTGCGCCGAGGGGAAGACCGTCTTTTTCTCCACCCATGTGCTGGAAGTGGCCGAGAAGCTCTGCACCCGTCTGGCCATCATCCGCGGCGGCAGGCTGGCGGCGGAAGGCACGATGGACGATCTGAAGCGGGAGGAGAACGCCGCTTCCCTGGAAGAGATCTTCCTGGAACTGACCGAGAACGGGGATGACAAGAATGACTGACATGAAGCAGTATTTCACCCTGGCCCGCCTCCAGATCCGGATGGCCCTCAACACCCTCAAGTACGGCACAGGCCGAAAAGGGGGCGGGGATAAAAAGGCGGCCGCGAGGATGATCGGGCTCCTGGTGCTCTACGGGGTGCTGGCGGGCTATGTGATCTTCCTGGAGATCAAGGTGATGGACGCGGCGATCTATATGCGCATGCCCGGGCTGCTGATGCAGCTGGTGGCCCTGGCCGCCACCATGCTCTCCCTGCTTTTCTGCGTGGTGCAGAGCACCACCAGCCTCTATTTCGGGAAGGATACGGAGCTCTACGCGCCCCTGCCCGTCAGGAGCCGCGCGTTGTATATGGCCCGGCTCACCATGATCTATCTGCCGGAGTGCGGCGTCTCGGCCATGATGATCCTTCCCATGGCCTGCATCTATATGGCCAGGACCGGTTTCGACCTGGCTTTCCTCCTGACGGCGGCGGCGCTCTCGCTCGTCATCCCGCTGATCCCCGTGGCTTTGGGCGCCCTCCTGGGCGGCGCGGTCACTCTGCTCCCGGCCTACCGGAAGCACAGGGAGGGCCTGGCCACCGCCGCCAGCATGATCTTCATGCTCGTCTCCGTGGTGCTCAATTACTCCCTGGGGCAGATCAGCGGCCGGGTGGGCGCCGACAGCGACATGATGGTCTCCATGCTCTCCGGCGGGCAGAAAGGGATCAGCCGCCTGGCCGGCGCTTTCCCTCCGGCTCAATGGGCCGGGGAGGCCCTGATGGGGAGCGCCGGCAAGCTGGCGCTGCTCCTTGCCGTCGGCGCCGCGGCCGTCGCCCTGACGGTCCTCATCTTCGGAGAGGGCTATCTTGCCACAGCGTCCCAGAGCCAGGAATCCACGGCCAGGAAACGCCGTCAGGAGGCCTATCGTCTCCTGGGCACCCAGGCCTCCCTTCTTCGGAGGGAGTGGCGCGAGGTGCTGCGCACGCCGGTCTACCTGCTCAACTGCGGCATGTCGGCCCTGATGATGCCCGTGCTGATGACGGGCGGCATGGTGATGGGCTTCAGCCAGGCCGGCGATGACCTCACCGACACGCTGATGATGATCGTGGGCGGCACGGACCTGACGGTCCTGGCCGCGGTGATCGCCGCCGTCTTCTCCTTCATGGGCGGCATGAACACCGCCTGCTCCACCGCCGTGTCCCGGGAGGGGAGCCGTCACGGCCTGATGATGAGCCTGCCGGCCCCGGCGTCCCTGAAGCTCCGGGCGAAAGTGCTCAGCGGCTTTATTCTGGCCGCGGCAGGCCTGGTCATCCCCACCGCGGCCCTGATGGTGATCCTGCCCACCCTGTGGCTCCAGGTGCTCAAGGCCTTCATCTGGTCCCTGCTTTTGTCCTTCGCCTTCTCCTGCGTCGCGGTGACCTTTGACGCCATCAGGCCCAAGCTCTCCTGGATGACGGAGACCGAGGCGGTGAAGCAGAACTTCAATCAGATCTTTTCCCTTCTGGCGGGCTTTGCGGTGCTCGGTCTGCTGGGCCTTGTCACTTACGCCGTCCTCAGCGCCGGCCTGAAAGGCCTCACCTGGTATCTGACGGGCGCCGTCCTTGTCCTGACCGCCGCGGCCTGGCTGCTGCTTGAGAAGGTGGGCGTGCGCGCCTATGAAAAACTGGAAATGTAAGGTGTATTGAATGGAACTCATCCGTGAACTGTCCCGGGCCCTGGAACTCCCCGCCGAGAAAGTCTCGAGCGCTGTCAGGCTCCTGGACGAAGGCAATACCGTGCCCTTTATCGCCCGGTACCGGAAGGAAGTGACGGGCGGCCTTGACGATACGGTCCTGAGGGATCTGGAAGAGCGCCTTGCCCGCTTTAGGCGGCTGGACACGAGGCGCTCCGAGATCCTGCGGGCCCTTGACGAGCAGGGCGTGACGGACCCGGACCTGATCCGCAGGGTGGGGGAGGCTGCCTCCGTCACCGAGCTGGAGGACCTCTACCGTCCCTGGAGGCCCAAACGCCGCACCCGGGCTTCCGCGGCCCGGGAAAAGGGCCTGGAGCCCCTGGCGGACAGTCTTCTTCTCCAGCGGGGCGATCCCGAGGCCCTGGCCGGGCCCTTTGTGGACGAGGACAAGGGCATCCCGGATACGGATGAAGCTCTCCGGGGCGCCCGGGACATCCTGTGCGAGCGGATCAGCGAGGATCCCGCCTTGAGGGCGCGGCTGCGGGCTTTCCTATGGGCCCACGGACGCATCGTCACGTCCCTTGCAGGGGAAGATGAAGGCGTGTACGGGAATTACAAAGCCTATACGGACACGCCGGCCCGGATGCCCGGTCACCGGGTCCTGGCGGTGGACCGGGGCGAGAAAGAGGGCTTTCTCAAGGTCCGCTTCCAGGCGGATGAGGATGAGGTGCTGCCCCTGATCCGGCGCGCGTTCTTACGTCCCGGGCCCTGCGCGGAGCAGATCCGTCTTTCCTGCGAGGACGCCTGGCGCCGCCTGATGGCACCGTCCCTGGAGCGGGAGATCCGCTCCGGCATGACCGAGCGCGCCGCTTCCGACGCGCTCAAGGTCTTCAGCGAGAACCTGAGGCACCTGCTGATGCAGCCCCCGGTGCGGGGCCGGGTCACCCTGGGCGTGGATCCGGGGTTCAGGACCGGCTGCAAACTGGCGGTGGTGGACGCGTCGGGCCGGGTGCTTTTGACCGGTGTGGGGCATTTCACCCTGCCGGGACAGGAACAGGGGAAAGCCCGGGCCCGGGAGTGGATCCTGGATGCCCGCAGGTGCACCGGCTTTACCGCCGTGGCCATCGGCAACGGCACCGCTTCCCGGGAGAGCGAGGCCTTCATCGTGTCCCTGCTCGCGGAGATGCCCGGCGTTGAGTATATGATCGTGTCCGAGGCGGGCGCGTCGGTCTACTCCGCGTCGAAGCTGGGAGCGGAGGAATTCCCGGAGATGGATGTGTCCCTGCGCAGTGCCGTGTCCATCGCCCGCCGTCTGCAGGATCCCCTGGCGGAGCTGGTCAAGATCGATCCCAAGGCCATCGGTGTGGGCCAGTACCAGCACGATATGGACCAGGCGGAGCTCACCCGCGCCCTGGAGAACGTGGTGGAGGACTGCGTCAATTTCGTGGGCGTGGAGCTGTCCACCGCCAGCGCGCAGCTGCTCTCCCATGTGGCGGGCATCGGGCCGAAGCTGGCGGAGAACATCGTATCCTACCGGGACACGGCGGGCATCTCCACCCGGAAGGATCTCAAAAAGGTGCCCAAGATGGGCCCCCGGGCCTTCGAGCAGTGCGCGGGCTTCCTGCGCCTGCGGGAGAGCCCCGAGCCCCTGGACCGCACGGCCGTCCATCCGGAGAGCTACGCCGCGGCGGCAGCGGCTCTGAAGGAACTGAAGCATCCCGCGGGCGCGGGGGTGCGTTCGGCCGCGGAAGGATACGGCATCGACCGTCTGGCGGCCGTCTGCGGTGTGGGGCCCATGACCATGAGCGATATCCTGGACGAGCTTGAAAAGCCTGGACGGGATCCCCGGGACGATCTGCCGCCGCCGGTCCTGCGCCGGGACGTGATGAGCCTGGAGGATCTGGCGCCGGGCATGGCTCTTAAAGGCACGGTGCGCAACGTGGTGGATTTCGGGGCCTTCGTGGACATCGGCGTGCACGAGGACGGCCTGGTGCACGTCAGCCGCATGTCGGAACGCTTTATCCGCCATCCTTCCGAGCTGGTCAGCACCGGGGATGTGGTGGACGTCTGGGTGGTGGAAGTGGACAGGGCCAGGGGGCGCATCAGCCTGTCCATGCTTCCCCCGGGCAGTCAGGGAGGAAAAACATGATCGTGAACAGCTTTGACCCCTTCTCCGCGCCCATGATCCGCCCGAATACCGACCGGGATGCGGCGGGGCCGGTGCCCGAGACCGTCATCGGCACCTTCTCCGGCGCGGTCATGGACGAGCTGAGGCGGTATCCGGGGGAAACGGTCCTGACGATGAAGTCCGCTTCCTTCAGGCCGGCGCTGGAACGGTTCGACTATCAGGGGCTCTCCCTGGGCCGCTGGCCGGTGCCCCTGGGCGGCCCCTGCGCCGTGGCTCTGTCCGAGGAGCTGTTCGCCCTGGGGGTCAGACGCATGATCTTCTGCGGGTCCTGCGGGCGGCTCACCCCCGGCGGCAGCGGCGAAATGATCCTGCCGGATAAGGCGTACCGGGACGAGGGCACCAGTTATCACTACATGGCGCCCGGGGACTGGGTCGGGATCCCCACCTGCGGCGCGCTGCGGGAGGTGCTCACCCGGGAAGGGTTCCCGTGCGAGACCGGCCCGGTGTGGACCACCGACGCTTTCTACCGGGAAACTGAGAGCAACGCCGAAAAAAGGCGGCGCGACGGCTGTATCGCCGTGGACATGGAGTGCGCCTCCATCTTCGCCGCCGCGGCCTTCCATGGCTGGGAGGTCTATCAGTTCTTCTACACGATGGACGCCCTGCTCCCCTCCGGATGGGAGAAACGCACCATGGGCGCCCTGCCCGTGAGCCACGCGGCCATGGCCGCCCGGGCCGCTCTCAAAGCGGCAGAGGCTTTCGGCGGCTGAGGCGCGTCAGACTTTTCAAGTCGGAAAGGATGATCTTATGGATATGCTCGTCAACCTGTACACCCTGCCTGAGTACCGGGAGCCGGAGGGGGTCTCTATCCGCCGCGCCCTGGCCCCGGATCGGGAGAGGATCCTCACCTGGGTCACGGATACTTTCGGCAAGGGCTGGCGCGGGGAATGCGCCGCGGCCCTGGCGGCCTGCCCGGGATCCTGTTTCATCGCCCGCAAGGACGGGCAGTGCGTGGGCTTTTCCTGCTATGACGCCACGGCGAAAGGGTATTTCGGCCCCATCGGTGTGGATGAGTCCCTGAGGGGCCTGGGCGTGGGCCGCGCGCTGCTGATACGCACCCTTGAGGCCATGCGCGAGGCCGGGTACGGCTACGCTGTCATCGGCTGGTGCGATGAGGCGGCGGGCTTTTACAGCCGTTCCGTGGGCGCTGTACCCATTCCCGGCAGCGGACCGGAAAACACCCTTTACGGCCGCATGATCCGCTTCAGCGTAAAGCGGGATGAGGCCGAATAGATCTTTCCATCATAAAAGAGCCTCCCGGAGGGGCTCTTTTTTAGTGAGACCGGTGACCTCACTCATCCTCCGCCAGGAGCCTGTGCAGCACCTGACGGCGGTTTTTGATGAACATCTCGGTGACCTTATAGCTGTCCGTGTCCTCATAGGCGCAGGGATGGATCCTGCCCCCATCGAAACTGAGGATCCCGGCGCCCGGCAGGCCCAGCAGGATGGGGGAGTGGGTGGCCGCGATGATCTGGGAGCCCTCCCCGGCGCAGCGGGCCATCAGCGCCATCAGCGTCAGCTGCCGCTGGGGGGACAACGCGGCCTCGGGCTCGTCCAGCAGGTACAGCCCGCCGGGGGCAAAGTTCGTTTGGGCCAGGTCCAGGAAGCTCTCGCCGTGGGAGCGCTCGTGGTAGTGCCGGGGAACTCCGCCGGGGCCTCTGGAGTATCCTTCCTCCGCCGTGGCCACATTGTAGAAGCTCTCCGCTCTCAGAAAGTATCCCCAGGCGGCTTTCCGGGGCCCCCGGATGAGCCGGACGGCACCGGCCAGGTCTGAATGGGAATCGTAGGTGGAGAACCGGTAATTCCGCGTGCCGCCCTCCGGGTTGAAGCCGCAGCTCACGGCGACGGCCTCCAGAAGGGTGGATTTCCCGCTGCCGTTCTCCCCCGTGAAGAAAGTGACGGGGGCGCGGAATGCAAGTTCACGGATAACCCTCACGGCGGGGATCCGCCTTATATAGCTGTCAGGGTCGACCGCGCTCCAGTCGATGGCCAGCCCTCTGATGATGAGCTCGTTCTTGTCCGTCATACCGGTCCTCCCAGGCCCTGTGGACAGGCCTCTTCGGGGCTATTTTACCGTGTGAGCCATCGTTTGGCAACGGGACGGATTGTAAAACCCCTGCCCGCGTGATACAATACATCACAGGAGAAAATCATTCTGAAACCTTGGAGGATCGCGATGCTCAAGCCTGAAAAACTGCTGCCTTATTACCGCCACGGGTCTCAGACGCCCTGGGGCGGCACCCGCTTAAAGAGCCTGTATGGCCGTGACATCCCGGATGAGACCACCGGGGAGAGCCTGGAGGTATCCGCGATCCCCGGCATGAACTG
>CACZOZ010000113.1:0-2802 GCA_902782865.1 uncultured Eubacteriales bacterium | reverse complement strand
GTATCCAGCACGGCCACGCTCGTCCCCCGGTAGGGGAACACCGCCGCACGGATGCCGCCCTCCATGGGGATGGCGCACAGGGCCTCCGCCCCGTCCAGGGGCACGTTCATGCTCATGGACGGCAGACGGAACACCGCCGCGCGCCTGTCCTGCCCGGGCAGGGGATCCTCCAGCCAGGCCAGCATATATTTGCCGCCGGCCTCCTGGACGATCCGGTCGGCATAGAAAGGTTCGCCGTTCAGCGTGTAGAGCACCGTGCCGTACCGGTCATTGAACATCTGCTTCTCCCGCCCGTAAAAGACGGTGTCCCGGCTGTTGTTCAGGATCTTTTGGGCACGGCTGTATCCCATTTCCCGGGCCAGCGCGAGCAGGTCCCCGTTATAGTCCGTGATCTCGCCGGCCGACAGTATCAGCCGGTACTTCTCCCCGTTCCCGCCGTTCAGGATCAGCTCGTCCGCGCCCTCGTGCTCACTGGAAAGGCCCACCTCCACAGGATCGAACCCGGTGACCGTCATCTCCGGCGTGACCGCGTGGATCAGCACATAATCGTCCCGGGTCCTTCCCGGCAGGGTCAGAGCCACCCGCAGAGCGCTGACGGCGCTCAGTGAGACGGGTTCATCCCCGTCCGGATCCTCCGGCAGGCCCTGAAGCGCCAGGCGCGCCGCTTCCAGGGGCCGGTCCGCGTCGACGGCATCCCAGGCCCGGTCCGTGTAGTACGCGGCCGTCTTCTCAAGGGCGTTGTTCCTTTCCCTCAGGGCCAGCTCTTTTTCACGCAGGGCCTCATCAGCGGCCTGTCGGATGTGGTCGTTGTTCCGTGCGATCATATCGGCGGTACGGAGCGTGTACAGGCCCAAGCCGAACACCGCCGCGGCAAGGCACGCGGATACACCGGCCGCGCGGATCAGGCGGAAGGCGCGCTCCGCCGCCGCCACCGTTCGCTCGGCGGTGCCGGACATGCGGGAAAGGAGCCGGCTCACCAGCGCGTCCGCTGCGCGCCTCAAGTCCCGGCCCTCCAGGCCCCTTAAGTCCCCCGCCGGCTCCAGATCCCGGATGCTTTCGGGCATGGCGGTGTCCGGGGTACCGCTGAGCAGCACCGGCAGGATACGGTCTCTCCTCCCCCGGGCGATCCAGTCCTCGACCTCCCGCAGGCACCACCGGGACTTCATGTATTCCTCCGAGCACAGGGGGATCAGCCAGCCGCTGTCCCTCAGGGCGTTCTCGATATCCGCCCCCAGATCCGTACTGGTGGGCAGCTCATCCGTGTCCCGGAACACCCTTCGTTTCCGGTCCAGCGGGCATCCCGCCGGCAGGTGATGGCTCTCCAGCCCCCTTCTCAAAAGGGCGGATATCCTCCGGTCCCGCTCCCGGTGCCGATAGCTGATAAAAGCGAGATAGCGCATGGGGCTTCCTTTCACAAAATGGCCGCGGCATCATCAGCCTGAGCAGACCGGGCGGTCAGCACCCTTTCCTGCCGCTTTTATGATCCTCCAGGGAACAGGCTTCCGCGGAGCCGTACTCGATCAGCCCCGCGTCCTTCGGGTCCACGGAAACACGGCCGTCTTCGAACACGAAAGCCGGGATGCCCACGTCCCCGACCGCCTTCAGGTGATCGAAAACAGGGCATTTGTCCCGGAGCCGGATGAACGCGCCCAGATCCCGGATATGCTTCCCGATATCGATGTACTCAAATTCGTCCTCCCGTCCCCGGATCTGCTCATGGATATAGTCACAGTAAGGGCATGTGGGCATCCCGTAGATCCTGATCATGGTATTTACCTCCCGTTATCGATCTTAAATGGATGTGTTCGGGACAAGTATATCAGAAAAAAGCACCGACCGGAAGATAGTTTGATCCGTCCGGCTCCCGTGATCATACACGCTTTTATTTCCGGCCGGATGTGTTATAATGATCTCAGACCGATCCGCCCCTTCCTTTTCGATCACGCTTCGGGAGGCAGAACACATGCTCCGTGAAGATCCCCGGTACGTCCTTTACACATCGCTGCTGCGCCGGGAACTGGTGCCGGCCATGGGCTGCACCGAGCCCATCGCCGTGGCATACGCCGCCGCAAAAGCCCGGAGCCTGCTGGGAAGTATCCCGGATCGGGTGGAGATCCTGTGCAGCGGCAGCATCATCAAGAACGTCAAGAGCGTGGTGGTGCCCAACACCGGCGGGCTGAGGGGCCTGGAAGCCGCGGCCGCGGCGGGCATCGCGGCCGGTGACCCGGAGAAGGAACTGGAGGTCATCTCCGACGTGACGGAAGACAAGTTCCCCCTGATCCGGGATCTGATGTCCCGCGCCGATATCAAAGTGGGGCATCTCACCGGAGACCGTGTCTTTGAGATCCTGATCACCGTGAGCGGCGGCGGCCACACCGCCTCCGTCCGGATCACGGACACCCACACCCACATCACCCTCCTTGAAAAGGATGGGGAGGCGCTGTACGAATGCGCCTCCGGCGAGGGCGCCGACGGCATCGACCCGAAGCGCGCGATGCTCACCGTGGCGGATATCTACGATTTCGCGAAGACCCTGGATATCAGGGACGTGAAAGAGCCCCTTTCCCGCCAAATCGCCTGCAACATGGCCATCGCGGAGGAAGGGCTGAGAAACCCTTACGGCGCCAGTGTGGGCCAAACGCTGCTCCTGTTCCATGGCGGGGATAACGCCCCGGTGGAGATCAGGGCCCGGGCCTGGGCCGCGGCGGGCTCCGACGCCCGCATGCACGGCTGCAGCCTGCCGGTGGTGATCAATTCGGGCAGCGGCAATCAGGGCATCACCGTGTCCGTGCCCGTGGTCAT
>CACZOZ010000112.1:0-4018 GCA_902782865.1 uncultured Eubacteriales bacterium | reverse complement strand
TGCCTGCCGCAGCGGAAGAAGGCCACGCACATTGTATCCAAACAGGCCCTGTTTTGTCAATGCCAACAGGCCGTTTCACTCCCCGCGTTTGGCTTTGGGACGGGCGCCCGGAGGCCGCGGGACCGGGATCCGTGTATCTCTGCGGCCGAAAGTTTACATCCGTTCATGGACAAAGCCGCGGGCCTGTTGTACAATAACAGGAAATCCGACCGGAGGAGGGGAAAGCATGGCGGCGGTACTGTATCTGATCAGTTTCATGCTGATGGGCTGCGCGGTGACGCGGTGCCTTTTTCCGCGCCGTCAGGTCCTGACACGCGTGTGGATGGGTGCCTGCCTGGGCGTCTTCCTCATGATGTGGCTGCCTTACTTATCCGCTTTCCTCTTCGGCTTCACGCTCAAAGCCCATGTGCTGGCCCTGCTCGCGGCGGTCATGATCACGCTGGGATGCGCCGTTTCGGTCCGCAGGACAGCCGCGGTACGCTGGGGGGACGAAGACCGCTCCCTTCTTGTCACGATGCTCTTCACCGTGGTGCCCCTTTTCCTGTTTTCGATGGTTCTGGAATGGACCCATAATATCCGCCCCGCGGCGGACGGCCTGCATGTGGGCCAGAGCACTTATGGCGACCTGAACCTCCATCTTTCCATCATCACATCCATGCGGAACGCGTCCGTTCCGGCGGATTACAGCATCTATCCGGGAGCGCGGCTCAGCTATCCCTTCCTGACGGATACTCTGTCCACTTCCTGCATGCTTCTGGGGATGGACCTGCGCGCGGCGGTTCTGGTCCCCTCCGGGGTCATGCTCCTGCTGCTCTACAGCGGCTATATCATCCTGGCCGACCGGATCTTTCACCGCAGGCGGACCGCGGTGCTGGCCTTCCTGTTTTTCTTCCTCAACGGCGGTCTCGGTTTTCTCTATGCTTTCGATATGACCGGCGTGAGCCTGGGCAGCGCCGGGGCCAACCAGCTGCAGGAAGGCGTCGGTGTTCTCGCGAGGCTCCGCAACATCCTCTACGGCTGGTATCAGGCGCCGGCCAATCACGCGGAATTCACCACCTACAATCTGCGGTGGAGCAACATCCTGTGCGATATGCTGATCCCGCAGAGGACCATCCTGGGGGGCTGGTGTCAGCTGCTGCCCTGCCTGTATCTCACCTATGATCTGGCGGACAGTGGATCGGGCCGGGAGGACACGGCGCCCGGGCGGTTCAGGAACGCGCTTTTTCTCGGGATCTGGGCCGGCGGGCTGGTGATGATCCACACCCATTCCTTCTTCGCGCTGGGCCTGACGAGCATCGGCTGGACGATCTGGTGCGCCGTCAGGGGGAAGGGAAGTTTTTTGCAAAGGATCCTGCCGTGGGCGGTCTACGGCGGGACGGCTCTTCTCCTGGCCCTGCCGCAGCTCCTTGTCTGGACTTTCGGCCAGGTGGGCGGGAGCGATCATTTCCTTTCCTTCCATTTCAACTGGGTCAACAACTCAGGCAGTGCCGGCCTGCGGGACGGATATCTCTGGTTCTACATCAAAAACATCGGGCTGCCCTTTGTGCTCATCCTGCTTTCCCTTCTGGAAAAGAACAGCAAAAGGCGCTTTCTGGCTGCCGGCGCGTTCACGATCTTCGTGACCGCGGAGCTCATCCAGTTCCAGCCCAACGAGTATGACAACAACAAGCTCTTTTATGTCTGGTATATGTTCGGCGCCATGCTGGCGGCGGACTTCGCCTGGGAGATCTGGGACAGGATGAAGCCCCTGTGCTCCAGGTTCGCCGCGGCGGCGCTCGCCGGGGTGATCTGCTTCAGCTCGGCGGGGCTGTCCTTCGCGCGGGAAGCCGTGAGCGATTACATGCTGTTCTCGAAGTATGACGTGGAGGCGGCGGAGTTCACCGAGAAAGAAACGCCCCAGCACGCCGTTTTCATTTCCTGGACGCAGCACATCAATCCCGTCTGCGCCCTCGCGGGACGGGACATCGTGTGCGGGCCGGACCTGTGGCTGTACTATCACGGCCTGAACACCTGGGAAAGGCAGATGGACATCAGGGAATTCTACCGGGATCCCGCGGGAAACAGAAAGATGCTGGAGGACTATAACGTCAGCTATATCTTTGTCGGCAGCTATGAGCGGGCCAATCTCACGATCGACGAAGAAGCGCTGGACCGGGAGTTCGACCGGGTCTTCGAGTCCTCCAACGGTGAGATCGCGATCTGGCGGGTAAACCATGATGAATGACGAGCGTTTTTTCGTATACAGCCGGGATCATTTGAAGCCCATCCGCGTGATGACGGAAGCTGACGGCGGTCTGCTGCGTTATATGAATATCCGCGTGATCAGCTGGGACGCGGACACCGTGACTTATCTTCCCAACACCAAAAGGGCCGTGAAGGCTCTCACGATCCCCAGAGAGAGGATCCTGTCTGCGGCCTACGCCCGGGGAGATGACGGTGAATCAGACCTTTTGAAAGGATATGATGCCGATGAAAAATGAGACCCACGCGGCGGGCCGCTTCGGGGAGATCATCCGCTTCGCCTTCACGGGCGGCGTGTGCTTCCTGATCGAGTTCGCGCTGCTGAAACTTTTCAGGGATGCCTGCGGCATACCCACGCTTCCGGCGGAGGCCGCCGCGTTCCTGATCTCCACGGCCGTCAATTTCATGCTGTGCCTCAAATGGGTGTTCCCGGAGGCCAAAGAAAAGGGCGCCGTCCAGAAGATCGTGTTCCTGGTCAGCAGCGTGATCGGCCTGGGGCTCAATCTGGCGCTGATGGCCCTGTTCGGCCGCCTTTTCGGCGAGGATCAGGTCATCTTCGCCCTCTTCGGTTTTGAGGTCAAAATGTATATGATCAGCAAGATCATCGCCACCGCTGTCGTGATGGTCTGGAACTACTTCACCAAGCGCGCCATCCTGGTGGCGGCGGAGCGCTTCGCTTCCCCGCGCGGGGGAGACGGCGAAGCATGATCGAAGGACATGATCCCGGCCGGTATGATCCGCTCCTGACGGCGGCCTATATCCGCGGGATGCTCGAAAACGAAACACACCCCCTGATCTCAAAGCCTCTTTCCGCCCTCGGGGAGGAGGACTGCCGGGCCCTTCTGGCCCTTGCCCGGGAGCGGGGCATCGATCTGCATCACTTCAAGCGTTTCGACGAGCTGCCCCGGGTGCGGGCGGTCCTGGGTATCCTGCGGGGCATCTGCCCTGAGGATCTTTTGGACGTGGGCTCCGGCCGGGGCGTTTTTCTGTTCCCGTTCCTGCGCGCGTTCCCCGACACCCCTGTCACGAGCCTTGAGCTGCTGCCGCGCCGGGCTCAGATGCTCGACGCGGTCCGCCGCGGAGGGATGGACCGCCTGAAAGTGTTTCAGGGGGACATATGCGCATGGGACGCCCCCGAAGCGTCCTATGACGCGGTGACATTGCTGGAGGTGCTCGAGCATATCCCCGATGTCGGCGCGGCGGTCCGGAACGCCTGCCGCATCGCCCGGCGCTGCGTGATCGTCACGGTCCCGAGCAAACCGGATGATAATCCCGAACACATCCATCTTTTGACGAGACCCAAACTGGAAGGGCTTTTTCAGGCCGCGGGCTGCCGCGCGCTCCGCTTTGACGCGGTGCCGGGCCACCTCGTCCTGTTCGCGAAGAAGGGAGCATGAGATGCCTTTTAAGATCCTGAAGTATCCCCGGACGCCCCATCTCATGGGATCCCGCCTGCAGCCCGGTGACGAGGATCTCTCCCAGGTGCCGTTTTCCGGGATCGCCATGAAGCATATCGTCATCGAGGAAAAGATCGACGGCGCCAACACGGCTGTCTCCTTTGATGATGACGGCACGCTGCTCCTGCAGAGCCGGGGCCACTACCTGACCGGCGGTTACCGGGAAAAGCACTACGATCTGTTCAAACAGTGGGCTTCCGCGCACGCGCTCATCCTGCGGGAAGCTTTGGGCACCCGGTACATCATGTACGGGGAATGGATGTACGCCAAGCACACGATCTATTACGACGCGCTGCCCCATTATTTCATGGAGTTCGACC
>CACZOZ010000111.1:0-2301 GCA_902782865.1 uncultured Eubacteriales bacterium | reverse complement strand
GTCACCAAGGAGGCCACCACGCTGAGCAAAGGGGCCTTCGATTCCATGCTGGCGGTCAAGCGGGCGGGCAGGGACCTGTGGCATGTCCGGAGCGGGTGCGACTCTTTCTCCCTGACGGAAGAAAAGGTGACCGCCGTCTGGTCGCCCATGGAGGGAGTGCGGGTCGAGACCACCGTCGCGCCCCTGGGCATGTGGCATATCCGCCGGCACGTGATCGACTCCGACTGTGAGGCGCAGGCGGCCGAGGGCGCCTTCGCCGTCCGGAAGGACGCCCCGGGCGTCAGGCCCTGCGACCGGGTGGTCACCGAGCTTCGTTCCGGCAGCAGGTCCGCTTCCGCCCGCGGGATCTACGGCTCCAGCGCCATCTTCGCCGTCGAGGGCTATGATACGGGGGAGGTCATCCACGCCGAGCCCAATACCAACCTGATGTGGCCCCGCACCGTCATCCCCACGCTGCGGGCCGATATCCATCCGGGCCGCACGGTGCTCGTGTGCGCCGTGTGGGCGGATACGTCGTCCGTCTGTCCCGACCAGATCCCCGAGGAGGTGCTTTCCTATGCCCGGTCGTTATGAGCAGGCCTTTCAGCAGCTTTCCGACAAGTTTCTGCGCTCCGTCCGCCCGGCCGCCGAGGCGGGGATCATCCCCTACAAAAGCGAGAACGGGCAGTGGATCGGGTCCCCCTTTGACGGGAACGGCTGGTGGACGGGCGGCTTCTGGCCCGCGCTGATGTGGCAGCTCTATGCCGCGGGAAGGGACGAGACTTTCCTCCTGGAAGCCCGGCGGGTGGAAAAGCTGCTGACGGATGAGTTCCGCGTGTTTGAGCACCTGAACCACGACGTGGGGTTCATGTACCTCCTGTCCTGCGGGGCGGACTTCAAGCTCACCGGTGAAAAGCAGGCCCTGACGGACACCCTCCACGCCGCCAGCCTGCTGATGGGCCGGTTCAACCCCGTCGGCTATATCCGGGCCTGGAACCATCCCACGCAGATGGGCTATGCCATCATCGACTGCATGATGAACCTGTCACTGCTCTTCTGGGCGTCGGAAAAGACGGGGGATCCGCGGTTTTACAAGGTCGCGGGGATCCATGCCGATACCGCCCTGAAAGAATTCCTGCGGCCGGACGGCTCGGTGAGCCACATCATCGAGTTCGACCCGATGACCGGCCGGCGGGTGCGGGAGCTCCCCGGCCAGGGCTATGCCCTCGGCAGCCAGTGGAGCCGGGGCCAGGCCTGGGGCCTGTACGGCTTCACCCTCGCCTATCTGAACACGAAGGATGAAAGGTACCTGGACGCCGCGGTGAGGATCGCCGCCAATTTCATCGCGCACATCCGGCCGGACGGGCTGACGGACTGCGACTTCTGCCAGCCGGACACGGAGGAGAGGATCGACAATATCGCCGGGGCCATCGCCGCCTGCGGCCTGATGGAACTTTACCGCGTCACCGGGGACGATCTCCATCATGACAGCGCCTTAAGGCTGGTGGACGGGCTGCTGGACCGCTGCTGCGACTGGTCCCCGGAGCACTGCGGCGTCCTCACCCGCTGCACCGCCAGCTATCACGATGACGGGGCGGGGCGGCACACCAATATCACCTACGGGGATTATTTCCTGACCGAAGCGCTGGCCAAGATCAACGGGACGGATCCCATGCTCTGGCTGGCCTGATACAGAAGGAGAGAACGATGATCACCATCGAAGCCCGGGACAAACTCGGCGCGCTCCTGGCCGCCGCCTCCCATCACGAAGAAGCCATGCTCTGCCTGGACCGGGTCTATCAGCCCGGGGATCATCTGATCATCCGGGGAGAAAAGCGTCTCTATGCGCGGATGGATCAGTGCCTGCCCGCCTGCGAGATCTTCTGTCCGCAGGGAGAGCTCACCTGGCCCGTCCCGTCGGGGGAGCACCGCCTGGCCTACGCCCCGGGGAGCTTTGAGGCGCCCCGGCACACGATCACCGCCCGGGCGCTCCGGGAGGACGAGATCGATGAATACCGGGACCTGGCCCTCGACCCGGCGGACTTAAGGGGGGACACGAATTTCTACCCCCACTGCACGGCCAATGTGGAGACCCGGGACGAGGCCTGCTTCTGCGCCCGGAACGTGATCGACGGCACGCGGTTCAACACGTATCACGGGGAGTGGCCCTTCCAGAGCTGGGGCATCGGCGCGAGGGAAGACGCCCGGTGCCTGCTGGACTTCGGGCGGGAAGTCACGATCGATAAAATGGCCCTGACCCTGCGGGCGGATTTTCCCCATGACGCGTACTGGGTGTCCGGGCACGTGGTGCTGTCCGACGGC
>CACZOZ010000110.1:0-6567 GCA_902782865.1 uncultured Eubacteriales bacterium | reverse complement strand
CCGGTGAAACCACCGGTGTTTTTGTCATAAATGAAGCCGAACCGGTCGACCCGGAGAGCGACAGATCCCGCCCGGCCCTCCGCCCGGTCCGAGATCTCAATGAACGTTTCACCTTTCCCGGCAGGTTCGACTTCGATCTTTATCACACCGCCAAGGACCTGGGCGGACCGTATATGGACGACACCTGGTTCCGTCAGCGTGAGCACAGGTTCATCAAAGCTCATATTCGAGGGCAGCGCGTGGATGATCTTATAAGAATCATATACCGTAAAACGGCAGATGAGACAGACCGCGAGAAGGATACCTGCGAGCACCGCGATCTGCACAGCCGTTCTTCTCATTATCTGCCTCCCTTATGAGCGATATCCTTCAGTACTTTCCGGTCTGAGATCTCATGACAGGGCTTTATTACACTATATCACGCCCGCTATGATTAATCAATCCGCTATTTGACAACTGTAATCTAATATGATTCGAACACGTTGAAAAAACTGAACGGACCTGTTGACATCCTGATGTAAAAGGATTATCATATGAACGGTTGTTCAAGTGTTCAGATTAGGAGGGCTCCATGAAACACGACCACAAGCTTCTGATCGAGACCGTTATGAAAGCGTCCCCGGGCGATGAGATGATCTGTGATCTCGCGGATCTTTTCAAGATCTTCGGAGATACCACCCGCATGCGCATCCTTTACGCCCTGTGGGAAAGCGAGATGTGCGTGTGCGCTTTGGCGGAATATCTGCACATGACCCAGAGCGCCATATCTCATCAGTTGAAGATCCTCAAAAGCAGCCACCTTGTATCCAACAGGCGTGAAGGCAAAACCGTGTACTACGCGCTGGCCGACGATCACGTACGCACGATCGTCACCCAGGGCTGGGAACACCTGACAGAAAAAATGGGAGGACACTGAGATGAAAAAGAGCTACCGCATCGAGATCGACTGCGCGAACTGCGCCAGGAAAGTGGAAGAAAGTATCGGCAAGCTCCCGTCCGTTCAGTCCGTCCGGGTCAATTTCATGACCCTCAGAATGACGCTCGAAGCGCCGGACGATGTTTTTGAGGAAACCCTGAGAGCAGCCATAGAGACCGGCAAAAAGATCGAACGGGATTTTAATGTCGTCTTGTAATTCTGGAGCCTCCCCGGAGGATAAATGACATGACCAAAAAGCAAAAGAAAAGCCTGCTGCGCCTTTGCGTATCCGCATTGTTGTTCGTGATCGGCCTGTTATTCGTTCCGGACACTCCGGCATACATCAGCCTGATCTATTATATCGTCCTTTATCTCTTTGTCGGCTGGGATGTCCTTTTCTCCGCTTTTAAAAACCTGGCGAACAGGCAGGTCCTGGACGAGAAATTCCTGATGACCGTTGCTTCAGCCGGTGCCATGGTGCTCAGGGAATACCATGAAGCCGTCGCCGTCATGCTGTTCTACCAGATCGGTGAGTGGTTCCAGAGCTTTGCCGTGGACAGGAGCCGCAAAAGCATCCAGAGCCTGATCACCCTCTGCCCCGACGAAGTGACTGTCGTCCGTGACGGAGCAGAGGTGGTGACGACCCCTGAAGATGTCGCGATCGGCGAGATCATCGCGGTGCGTCCCGGGGAGAGGATCCCCGTGGACGGAAAGATCCAAAGCGGCGCCGGAAGCATCGACACTTCCGCCCTTACCGGTGAAAGCGTCCCCGTAGATGTGGCGCCCGGCGACGAAGTCCTTTCCGGAAGCATCGATCTCAACGGGGCGCTGTATATCGAATGCACGCGCACCTATGAAAACAGCGCTGTCAGCAAGATCCTGGAAATGATCGAGAACGCCGCCGATCAGAAAGCCCCCGTGGAAAGCTTTATCACGCGGTTCTCCCGCGTCTATACCCCCGCTGTCGTCATCCTGGCGGTCATCACCGCGTTCCTTCCTCCTCTTATCCTGGGCGGCAGCTTCGACACATGGATCTACCGGGCCCTGACGTTCCTGGTGGTCAGCTGTCCCTGTGCCCTGGTGGTCTCGGTGCCGCTGACTTTCTTCAGCTGCATCGGAAGCGCGTCAAGGCACGGTGTGCTGATCAAAGGCGCCCATGCCGTCGAGACACTGGGCAAAGCAGACGTGATGGCTTTTGACAAAACAGGGACGCTCACCAAGGGAGAATATGCCGTTACTCAGGTGCTCCCCTACGGCTGCTCCGCCGATGAACTGCTTAAGATCGCCGCGCACGCCGAACATTTTTCGGCACATCCTATCGCCCGGTCCATCCAGCGGGCCTACAGCGGTGTGATCGACAAAGAGCGCATCACCTCATTCACCGAGCATTCCGGCCTGGGGATATCCGTCCTGATCAGCGGCAAAAAGTACTACGTCGGAAACCGGCGTTTTCTGAAGGAGAACAGTATCAGCATCCCGACCCATGCTGAGGCTGGGCAGTATTCGGTCAGCGTCGCGGATGAGTCCGGTTACCTGGGCTGCCTGGTCATCGAAGATACATTGAAGGATAACGCGGAAAAAGCGCTTCAGGGGCTGAAAAACAGCGGTATCGGGAAACTGGTCCTGTTGACGGGCGACACTTTGGAGGCGGCGCAAAGGACACTGAAGGGGTTGCCTCTGGATGCCATTGAAGCCCATCTGCTGCCGGGAGATAAAGTCTCCAGGCTGCAAGCCTTAAAAAACGACGGTTCCACCGTTGGGTTCGTGGGAGACGGGCTCAATGACGCGCCCGTCCTCACAGCGGCGGACATCGGCATCGCCATGGGCGGTTTCGGCACCGACGCGGCGATAGAGGCCGCCGATATGATCCTGATGAACGACGATCTCGAACAAATGAAAAAGACCAGGCTGCTGTCGACCAAAACGATGCGTATCGTTCGGGAAAACATCACCTTTTCCCTGGTGTCGAAGATCGCGGTGCTCATCACAGGGGCCCTGGGGCTGACCGGGATGAATATGGCGGTCTTCGCGGATGTGGGTGTCCTGTGCCTTTGTGTGCTGAACGCGCTCAGAGCCAAATGGAACAAGGGATGAATTCGATCGATACTCATTATCCGTTCGGGATGAAACAAAACCGTCATTTGGATCGTCTATATAGTGATGAACGGACCCGCGGGGAGGTGACGCGTTGAAATCCTTCTTTAAAAGATCATTGCTGCTCCTGGCGCTTTTGATCCCGTTTTTTTCTGTATCGGGTCTTTCCGAAACCATCGGCGATCCGGTGATAAGGGTGCTGCTGACGAAGATAGAAGTCACCGACCGTGTCGATCTGACGCTGGACGGTGTCTATTCCGTCAACGGCATCTTTTTCCAGCGCGGCAGCCGCGTCACCCTGGCTGTCAGAAACGGACGGATCTTCCTTTATTATGAAGGCATCAGCGTCGACTGCGGCGTTAAAGCGGTGTTTGAGCGGCACACAGTCGTGGATGGCCGGGAAAACGGCATCCGGTTCAACGGGCAGTATCCTCTTCATCCGGGCACCCTGACTGTCGACCTGAAGAATGGCTCGATGCAGTTCCTGCTTTCGATGGATGTGGAGGATTATCTGTGGGGAGTCGTGCCCTCCGAGATGAGCGATTCCTATCCGCTGGAGGCGCTGAAGGCCCAGGCCGTCGCAGCCCGGACCTATGTCCTCAAAAAGAAAGCCCTTTCCGCGGGAACCTACGATGTGGTGGACAATACCAATGACCAGGCCTACAACGGTGTCCTTCGTGAAAACACACGGTCCCTTGAAGCGATCATACAGACCCGCGGCATCTGCGGCGTGGATAAGGCCGGCCGCCTGATCAGCTGTTACTACAGCGCCAGCAACGGCGGCCAGACCGAGCCGGCCTCCCATGTGTGGGGCGGGACTGATCCTGAGTATCTGGTGACGAAAGATGACCCGTACGATCTTGAAAACAAAGGCTCGACAGTCAAAAAACACGTCATTCGCAAAGTCTTTTCCGATAATACGCAGGCGCTCAAGGACCTGATCACAGCCGCGGTCATCAAAAAGAACGACAGTGTTTCGTCTCCGGAGATCCTTGAGATCAGATCCGTCAGGCTCACCTCCCCTCAGTACTTTGGATCAAAGGTGATGACGGAAGCCGAATTCGTCCTCGCGTGCGCTTCGGGATCTGTCGCCTCAAACGAAAAAGAGATCTTCCTGGGCGACAGCTTCGCCGTGGAAGAAACCCCCGGCATCGCGGAAGTCAGGGTCGTCATCCCGGTCTTCCCGGATCTGGAAGCCGCGTGTGATATCAATATCAATGTGGGATCCGCCAATGAGATCATTTCAGCGGAGGATGCCGGAGACGATATCCTCCTGACATCCAGACGCTTCGGTCACGCAGTCGGCATGAGTCAGCGCGGCGCGCAGCAGATGGCGGGAGAATACCATTGGACGCTCTCACAGATATGGGATTTTTATTATCCCGGAACATTTCTCAGGCCTGTCCGGTATACCCGCCCCGGCACGCCGGCCCCGACAGTCGATGCCGTCTTCCTTTCCACCCCCGGCCCCGCGGCGACACCGACACCGAGGCCTACCCTGATGCCCATCGACAGGATCGCAAAAGAGGACAGCGTCATCTATATCGTGGACAGGATATCCGCGGGTTCATATCTGAATATGCGCAGCCGGCCCAGCACGGTGGCACCCGTCCTGCGTCAGCTTTTCTACGGGCAGAAGCTCGTTCTCGTCGAAGAAACGGATGGACTGTGGATCAGGGTCAGGACCGATGACTGCGACGGATATGTCATGAAAGAATTCGTCTCTCTTTTTGACGGGTCGCAGGGATCAGATCAAAAACAGTTGCCATGAACCGCATATTTTTATATACTATTGGCGGTATGTCCCGACGATCTTACGATCATCATTCAGCAAACAAGGAGACTGGATCTGTTATGATAAAAAGAACAACGGCGGCGTTTCTGGCATTTCTCATTTCCGTGAGCCTGATATCTCTGCAGGTGCCCGCTTTTGCCTCCGAAACGAGGCAGATCGCGTCGGTGACCGGCGGCGGGCTGAAGCTCCGGGATAAGGCGTCCACCAACGGGGAAACTCTGGGGACCTACGCGTCGGGGACTCTGGTCAACGTGCTCAAACAGACGAATAAAAACTGGTATCAGGTCGAAGTCAACGGCAAATCAGGCTACATGATGAGCAAATACCTGACCATCGTGAACGATTATGAGCACATTGCCTGGGCTGAAGCCGGCCGGGGCGACGACATCGTCAATATGTATGATATTCCCGGCGGAAAGATCTCTTTCAAAACATACGGCAGATGCCTGCTGGAGGTCGTCGGTGAGGAAGGCGACTGGGCCAAAGTCCGTTCCGGCCAGCAGTTTTATTACATGCCTAAATCATCTCTTGCCTATACCGAGACCGAATACACCATCACTGGCTATATGGGAAGCGGCAATGAGTTCGCCACTTCCGTAGGTGCCATGAATACGGGCATCCATGACGCGGGCAGTCAGAAAAGCCTTACTGCCGCCAGCGGACAGCTCCAGTGTGAGATCCAGTATCCTGTTTTCATCCTGGGCAAAACGGACGCTGCCATCTCAGGATGGGTGCATGAGCTTCTGACACGCGTGAACGCGGATATGACACAGTTCCATCCCGACGCTCAGGGGTCCCTGAAAGTGTATTACAATACCCGGAAGCTCGATGACCGGACAGTCTGCGTCGTCCTTTTCGGCGAATATCGCGTCGACACGGTCACCATGCCGTTCTACAAGGTATTTACCGTGGACACCGTTAATGACATGATCCTCACCGGACAGGACCTGGTCGGGGATGAATACCGGGATAAGGTGCTCAGCCAGCTCGCCTGCAAGATCATGCGGCTGTTCAACGAGTATTCCGGTGGTTATGATATCCCCCTGGATGCCGATGCGTTTATGAACGCCGCGCTCGATCAGAACGGGCTGACCTTCTATTTCGCGCCGGGCCAGATCCTGCCGCTCTCTTACGGTTTCCAGAAAGTGACCCTTCCCTATCTTCAGACCGGGTCTTACCTGACTTACGATTCCGCTGTCGTCAACGAAAACAAGCGCAATATCGATCCTTCCAGGCCGATGATCGCCCTGACCTTTGATGACGGCCCGGGCGAGTATACCTATCAGATCCTGGACGCCCTTGAGACCTACGGAGGCAGAGCCACCTTCTGCGTGGTGGGCACCCGGCTCTCGGAATTCTCCAACGTGATCAAAAGCATCGTGGCGCAGGAAAACGAAGTAGCCTGCCATACCTGGGGGCACAAAAAACTGATCGATCTGAGCAGTGACAATATCAAAAAACAGATCACCAGGGTCAACGAAAAGGTGCGCGAGATCGCGGATTACGACATCAAGGTGCTCCGTCCCCCCTATGGTTCCACCAATTCCAGGGTCAGGAACGCGTGCGCCAATCTGGGGATGACTATCGCTTTCTGGACAGTGGATACGGAAGACTGGATCACGAAAAACGCGAATACCACTTATGACCGTATCCTGCAGGGCGCGGGCACTGGGGTCATCGTTCTGTGTCACGATATTTACGAGCCGACCGCCGAAGCGGCTGTCCGCGTCATCCCCGAACTGATCCAGAGGGGCTACCAGCT
>CACZOZ010000109.1:0-4586 GCA_902782865.1 uncultured Eubacteriales bacterium | reverse complement strand
CTCGACTGTGAAAAATGCGAGGCCCGCGCCGCTACCGTGAACAACGATGAAGCCCTGCGCGTCAAGGTGGCCGCAGAGTGGTCCGAACTCAACGGGGTCGAGATCATGCCGGAGATGATCCGCTGCGTTGGCTGCCGGATCGACGGTGTGAAGACCCCCTACTGTGACCGGATGTGTCCCATCCGGCAGTGCGCCCTCTCAAAAGGCGTGGACACCTGCGGGAGCTGCGATGAGATGGACACCTGCGAAAAGCTGGCCGCCATTGTCCGGAACAGCCCGGACGCCCTCAAAAACCTGAAAGGATGATCCGAAACATGACGCACATGATCCTCGAAACGCCCAGGCTCTTCCTGCGCGAGATGGTGCCGGAGGATCTTCCCGCCTTATCAAGGGTGCTGACGGATCCCGTCATCATGACCCATTACCCTTATCCCTTCGATGAGGACCGGGTCCGCTCCTGGATCGACCGCAACCGCCGCCGGTACCGTGACCTGGGCTTCGGCCTGTGGGCGGTGTGCCTTAAGGATACCGCGGAGATGATCGGGGACTGCGGCCTCACCCTGCAGGATATCGGGGGCCGGATGCTGCCCGAGATCGGCTACCATATCCGCCGGGACTGCCAGAAAAAGGGTTACGCCCGGGAAGCCGCGGCGGCGGTGCGGGACTGGGCCTTCATGAATACCGCCTATCCCGCGCTGTACTCCTACTGCAAATACACCAACCTGCCCTCCATCCGCACGGCGGAGTCCATCGGCATGCGCTTTGAGAGGGAGTACCCGGACGAGGCGAACGGGATCACCCACGTGTCCGTGATCGACCGGGAGACCTGGCTGATGCGGACGCCGTGATCTGCCTGTTCGGTCCCGTGTCTGCTTGGATGCCGCCCAAAAAACGTTGATATCGATCCGTAAACATGGGTGGCCAAAGAGCTGAAGATACAGCGCGGGTGAACGCTGACACTGTTTCCCGCGGCGCCTGAGAAAAAACGGCATAAGCAATTCCTGTTTCCATGGGCTGTCTCATCATGGGGCGGCCCGCCTGCTTATTGCGGGCCGGCGTTGATCGTGACGATGTTTTGCGGGGCCCTGAAGGTCCTGTAATGAAAATTGTCCACATCGGCATAAAGTTTTCAGTGACGATGTTGACGACGAGGTCGGAAAACTGCCTGTATCCAGCATGCGAGGAAAACTATTCCAAGAGCCTGTTTGCACAGCGGCATTTGATCCCAGCAGGGAATTGACAACCGGTTCATCTTCAGATATAATCAATTTAGTGTTTGCAAACACTAAACAGACATCGTTTTTAGTGTTTGCAAACATGAATAATGAGAACGCTTTCGCTGTCAGACAGGAGGAACTATGGATTATTCTGATCTCTCACGGCTGTATTCAATGTCTGCCCGACGGGTCAGGGATGTATCTGTACGGTATTTTCGTCATTTGATGGACCGGATCGACTGGGAGAATCGACTGATCCTGCTCATGGGAGCCCGCGGAACAGGGAAAACCACCATCCTCCTGCAGCGGATGAAGACCGCGTTCCCCGATCCGCAGAAAGCGCTCTATCTCTCGCTGGACCATTTGTGGTTCAAGACACATTCCGTCTATGAGGCTGTGGAGGCTCATGTTCTCAATGGCGGGACACATGTGTTTCTGGATGAAGTGCATTATTATGAGAACTGGGAACTCCTGATCAAGAATCTGTACGATGATTTCCCCGCACTTCATATCATTTATACAGGATCCTCTGTTCTCAAGCTCAGGAAAGCACAGGCGGATCTGTCCAGAAGGCAATCGGAGTACGTCCTTCCGGGCCTTTCATTCATTGAATATCTGGAACTGGAAGGTCACGCCGGGATCCGGCCGCTGCCTCTTGAGGAATTGCTTGAGGATCATGTCGGCCTGGCAGTGCGTCTGACAGAAGGAACCAGCATTCTGAAGTTTTTCCATACCTATATCCGGAATGGTTATTATCCTTTTTACAGAGAAGTGCACAGCGGATATGAGGAACGGGTCCGGCAGGTGATCAATCAGACTTTGGAAAGTGATTATCCTGCTGTTGAAAACATCAGCGTCGCCACCATACAGAAAGCGAAAAAAATGCTGATGATCCTTGCGGAACAGGCTCCGCAGACACCCAATATGTCCCGGCTGTACGGAGAGCTGGAAACAGACAGGAACCAGGGCCTGAAGATCCTGAAGGCATTGTCGGAGGCAGATCTGCTGAGCCTTCTTTCATCAGATGCGGCCTCGCTGAAAAACATGTCCAGGCCGGACAAGATCTACTGCGATAATCCAAACATCATGTACGCGCTCTGCCCGGAGGCAGAGATCGGCTGTGTTCGTGAATCTTTCTTTCTCAATCAGCTCCGCTCTGCCGGGTATAAGGCCCTCTATCCGAAACAGGGGGATTTTATCATCAATGACCGTTATCTGTTTGAAGTCGGCGGCAAGGGAAAATCTTTTGCCCAGATCAAAGATCTGCCGGACAGCTATCTGGCGGTCGACGATGTGGAGATCGGATCGGGTCACAGGATCCCATTGTGGATGTTTGGGCTGTTATACTGATCATAGGGCATCATCACGGGTATGGAAGGAGAGTATCTGCATATGGTGGATATCCTGGTGCGCGCGGGTTGTTTCGTGGCGATCATTCTATTGGGCGTGATACTGCGCCGGGCGGGCTTTTTCAAGCGGGAGGATTTCCATATCCTCAGCCGCATCGTGATCAACATCACCCTGCCGGCCGCTGTCATCACCAATTTCGCGGGCCGGGAACTGGACCGGTCCCTGCTGCTTCTGATCCCGGCGGGGCTCCTCTACGGGGTCGTCATCATGTTCACCGCCTGGGCGCTCAACCGCCGCCGGGGCAGCGAGGCCCAGGCCTTCGCGGTCCTCAATTCCTCGGGGGTCAATATCGGCAATTTCGTGCTCCCCTTCGCCCAGGGGTTCCTGGGCCCGGCGGGCGTGGTGGCGGTGAGCCTGTTCGACGTGGGCAACGGTACCATCTGCCTGGGCGGCGCCTACGCCGTGGCGGGCCTGATCCATGAGAAGCGCAGGGGCTTTTCGATCCTGCCCATCCTGCGCACCCTTGTAAGGTCCGTGCCCTTCATGACCTATGTGATCATGTGCCTGCTCACGCTCTTCCATATCAACCTGCCGGGGCCGTTTCTGAGCCTCGCCGGGATCATCAGCAATGCCAACGCGTTCCTGGCCATGCTGATGCTGGGCGTGGGCTTCAGGATCGAGACAAAGAGGATCGGTGAGGCTGTGCGGGTGCTTCTGCCCCGGTACCTGATCGGCCTGATATGCGCGGGGCTCTGCTGGTTCCTGATGCCCGAAATGTACCGGGTGGCGCTGATCATCCCGTTCCTGGGGCCCGTGGCCAGCGCCGCGCCCGCCTATACGGCCCAGCTGGATGGGGACTATGAGCTGGCCAGCGCGATCAATTCCTTTTCCATCCTGCTGAGCATCGTGCTGATCGTGGCCGTGCTGCTGATCACCGTGTGAATAGATGACAGATCGGGGGAGAGAAAGATGCTGCCGGAAACACAGAGGATCAAAAACATGACCTGCCCGGAAGGGCCCATCGACCTTGTCATCGACACGGACGCCTATAACGAGATCGACGACCAGTATGCCATCGCCTACGCCATGGCCGCTTTGGAGAAGCTGCGCCTCAAGGCCCTGTACGCCGCGCCCTTCACCAATGACCTCTCCTCGGGCCCGGAGGACGGCATGGAGAAGAGCTATCATGAGATCCTGAAGCTGCTCTCCCTGGCCGGCAGGGAAGGGGCGTACCCGGTGTTCCGGGGATCGGGCCGGTATCTTAAGGACGAGCGCACCCCCGTTGTTTCCGACGCGGCGGAAGACCTGATCCGCCGGGCGGAAGGATACTCTCCGGAAAATCCGCTGTACGTCGCGGCCATCGGCGCGATCACGAACATCGCCTCCGCCATGATCCTGAAGCCCTCGATCGCGGACAGGATCGTGCTGGTGTGGCTGGGCGGGAACGCGCCCTTCTGGCCGGACAACCTTGAGTTCAACTGCATGCAGGACGTGGCGGCAGCCCGGGTGGTGACGGGCTCCGGCGTGCCCCTTGTGCTGCTGCCCTGCCACGGGACGGTGAGCGCGTTCACCATCACGGGGCCGGAGCTTGAGTACTGGCTGCGGGGGAAGAGCGCCCTGTGCGATTATCTGGTGGATCACACCGTTGAGGCGGCGGAGCGGTACGCGAAGGGCACGCCCTGGAGCCGGTGCCTGTGGGATGTCACTTCCGTGGGCTGGCTCCTCAATGATGACGGCCGGCTGATGCGGGACAAGCTCGTGCCCACGCCGATCCCGGAGTATGACCACCGGTACACTTTCGACGAGACCCGTCCCCTGTGCCGCATGGTGTACCACGTGGAGCGGGACGCGCTGTTTTATGATCTTGTGAAGCACATCACCCGTTTGGGGAACTGACTTGGGGGGACGTGATCCCCAATGCGCATCCCGGGGCCGGATCATCCCTCCGGGCCGGCATCATGCGCGGCGGCCCATACAGGGAACGGCCGGCGGCCGTGCAGCCGGAGCCCGGCTGTAAGT
>CACZOZ010000108.1:0-3816 GCA_902782865.1 uncultured Eubacteriales bacterium | reverse complement strand
GTGATCATCGACGAGGCCTACGCGGGCTTCGGGGCGGAGAGCTCTCTGCCTTTGATCCGGGACTATCCCAACCTGATCATCGCCAGGACCCTGTCCAAGGGCGCGGCCCTGGCCGGCGCCCGGGTGGGCTATGCCCTGGGGCAGAAGGAGATCATCTCCGAACTGGCCTCCGCCCGCAGCATGACGGACCTGTACGGCGTGTCCGCCATGGGGCAGGCGGCAGGCATCGCCGCCCTGGAGAACTGGGACCTCATCACGGCATCCTGTCAAAGGATCGCCGCCGAGAGGGACCGCACGGCTGAGCGGCTCCGCGCGCTCCACTGTAAAGTGCTCCCGTCCCTGACCAATTTCCTCTTCGTCAGGCCGCCGGCCCCGGCGGGCAGGGTGTTTGAGGCCCTGAAGGCGCGGGGCGTGCTGGTGCGGCACTGGGATCAGCCCCGGGTGAAGGACTATTTAAGAGTCAGCGTGGGCACGGGTGAGGAGATGGACCGTTTCATCGCGATACTGTCGGAGATACTGGAGGGTGCGTTATGAGAGAAAAGACTGTCAGCCGCAGGACCGCCGAGACCGATATCCGCCTGAGCCTCGATCTGGACGGCACGGGGAAATATGAGATCGATACGGGCGTGGGCTTTCTGGATCATATGCTGGCGCTCTTCGCCCGGCACGGCCGCTTCGATCTGAAGGTGAGCTGCCGGGGCGATACGGGGGTGGACGACCATCACAGTGTGGAGGATGTGGGCATCGTCCTGGGCACGGCCGTCGCCGCGGCTCTGGGAGACAGGGCCGGCATCCGCCGCTACGGCGCGGTGACCCTGCCCATGGATGAGGCCCTGATCCTGTGCGCCCTGGACCTGTCCGGCAGGGCCTGCTTAAGGTTCACCGCCCAGTTCCCCACGGAGAAGGTCGGCACTTTCGACACGGAGCTGGTCAAGGAGTTTTTCCTGGCGGTCACAAGGGCCGCCGGGCTCACCCTCCATATCCGCATGCTGGACGGGGAGAATTCCCATCACATCGCCGAGGCCATGTTCAAGGCCTTCGGCCGGGCGCTGAGGGAAGCGGTCGGCATCGATCCCGCCCTGGACGGAGAGATCCCATCCACCAAAGGGGTGCTCATATGATCGCGATCGTGGATTACGGCGTGGGCAACCTGTTCTCCCTCAAGTGCTCCTTCGCCGCCGTGGGCGCGGAGGCGGAGGTGACCGGGGATGAACAGAAGATCCTGAACGCCTCCCGTGTGGTGCTGCCGGGAGTGGGGGCGTTCCGGGACGCCCGGTCCAAGCTGGCAGCAGCGGGGCTGGACGGCACCATGCGTGCTCTGGCACAGCGGGGCACGCCCCTTCTGGGCATCTGCCTGGGCATGCAGCTCCTCTTCGACAGCAGCGACGAGTTCGGTCACTGGGAGGGGCTGGGGCTCATCCGGGGCCGGGTCACGGCCATGGCGGACTGGCTGCCCCCGGGGCTCAAGGTGCCCCAGATCGGCTGGAACGGCCTTGAGATCACCCGCCCCGAACACCCCCTGATGCGCAATACCCGGGACGGGGACTGCGTGTATTTCGTTCACAGTTACTCAGCGGTGGACTGCGGCGACGCGATCCTGGCCCGGACGGAGTACGGTATCCCCGTCACCGCCGCCGTGGCTCAGGGCAGCGTGATGGGCTGCCAGTTCCATCCTGAGAAAAGCGGCTCCGTGGGTCTTGATATCCTCAGGGCCTTCCTGACGATCTGATGCAAGAGGTGGACCGATGGATATTTTTCCGGCGATCGATCTTCTGGGCGGCCGGGCCGTGCGCCTCCTGAAAGGGGACTACGGCCGGGCCACCGAATACAGCGCCGATCCGGAGGCCGTGGCCCGGACCTTCAGGGAGAACGGCGCGGGATACCTGCACGTGGTGGACCTGGATGGGGCCCGCGCCGGGGGACCGGTCCATCTGCCCCTGATCAGCTCCATCGTGGCTTCATCCGGCCTCAAGGTGGAGGTGGGCGGCGGCATCCGCAGCGCTGACACGGCCGCGCAGCTCCTGGACGCGGGCGCCTGGCGCGTGATCCTGGGCACGGCAGCGGTGGAACAGCCCGGCCTGGCAGAGGACCTGGCGGCGCGGTACGGGGACCGGATCGCCGTGGGCCTCGATGCCCGCGACGGGCGGGTCGCTGTCCGGGGCTGGCTGAAGGATACGGAACTGAGTATCGGGGACATGTGCGAAAAGGTCCTCTCCTGGGGGATCACGGGCGTGATCGTCACGGACATCAGCCGGGACGGGGCCATGAAGGGGCCCAATATGGGGATGTACGCGGACCTTGTGAAGACCTATCCGCAGCTTCGCGTGACCGCCAGCGGCGGAGTGCGCGGGCATGGGGATCTTCTGGCTCTGAGGGACAGCGGCGTCAGTGCCGCCATCGTGGGCCGGGCGTATTATGACGGTGCGGTGGATATAAAGCGCGCCGTGGAGGAGTGCCGATGATCACAAAACGTATCATCCCCTGCCTGGACGTGCGGGACGGCAGGGTGGTCAAGGGCGTACGCTTTCAGGCGCTGGAGGATGTGGACGATCCCGCGGAGCTGGCCCGGAAGTATTCCGATGAGGGGGCGGACGAGATCGTGTTCTACGATATCACCGCCTCCGCGGAGGGGCGCAAGCTGTTTGAGGATGTGCTCACCAGGACCGCGTCCCGGGTGTTCATCCCGCTCACCGTGGGCGGCGGGGTGGGCGGCCTGAAGGATTTCGAGCGGGTGCTGGGCTGCGGGGCGGATAAGGTGAGCGTCAATTCCGGCGCTATCGCCGATCCGGCCCTGATCGGTGAGGCCGCCCGGCGCTACGGCAGCCAGTGCGTGGTGCTGAGCGTGGACGCGTCCCGGGTGGGCGGGAAGTATCACGTGTTCGCCAAAGGCGGCCGGGTGGATACGGGCATGGATGCCCTGGAGTGGATCAAAAGGGGCGTGGGAGACGGCGCGGGGGAGATCGTGCTCAACTCCATGGACACCGACGGGGTGCGCCGGGGGTTCGATCTGGAGATGCTCTCAGCCGTCTGTGCCGTGGCGAATGTGCCCGTGATCGCTTCCGGCGGCGCGGGCAGTGTACAGGATTTCGTGACGCTTTTCAGATCCGTGCCCGGGGTGGACGCAGGGCTGGCGGCATCGGTGTTCCACTTCGGTCTGATCCCCATCCCGGAACTGAAGGAAGAAATGCACCGCATGGGCATCAGTGTCCGGCGGGTGACGCAAGGATAAGGAGGGCTTATGACGGATATGAACGGATTTGACGGGCTCATTTCCTCCCTGCGCTTCGGCGCGGACGGGCTGATCCCGGCCGTGATCGTGGATACGGTGTCCGGGAAGGTGCTCACCCTGGCTTATATGAACCGGGAGAGCCTCAGGATCACCCTGGAAAAGGGCCTCACCTGTTTCTGGAGCCGGTCGCGGCAGTGCCTGTGGCTCAAGGGAGAGACCAGCGGCAATTATCAGCACGTGGTGAGCATCACACCGGACTGCGACCGGGACGCTCTGCTCATCGAGGTACGCAAAGACGGCCCTGCCTGCCATCTGGGCACGGATTCCTGCTTTGGGGAACCGGTTTTTGAGGGGGAGGAGACGCCGGGCTTTAAATACGAGGCCCTGATGGAAATGCTGCGCGGCCGGAAAGCGGCCCCCAAAGAGGGATCCTACACCACATACCTGTTCCAGAAAGGGACGGACAAGATCCTCAAAAAGATAGGAGAGGAATGTACGGAGGTCATCATCGCCGCCAAGGACGACGATAAGGCCAATACCGTCTATGAGATCGCCGACCTGATGTATCACGTGATGGTGCTCATGAC
>CACZOZ010000107.1:0-6164 GCA_902782865.1 uncultured Eubacteriales bacterium | reverse complement strand
GATCACGCCGTTCTTTTTCAGGATCTCCTCGACGTATCCGACGCACTCACGGATGAGCGCGTCGCAGCAGGTCTTCTTTTCGATCCCCCGGGCCTGAGCGTCGCTGACGAAAGTCCCGCAGTCGACGACACCGGCGTGGGCCTGACGCACCTTCCGCAGGTACTCGTCCACGGTGTCCCGGTCCTCGATCCCCGCGAGCCCCAGGGCGAGGAGCCCGCCGGTGACGGCGCCGCAGACGGAGCCCATCTGCATCCCGCCGCGGAAACAGGTAGCCGCCCGAAGAGCGGTGTTCTCGTCATACCCCGCATCGGACGCGAAAACGGCCGCCACCGTCTGGGCGCAGTTATACACCGTTTTGCCGTCCGGCTTGAACAGGCTCCTCATCTCCGCCGCCCGATCCGTGTATCGGCTCATGGACGCACACCTCCCCGGGTCATCGTCTGCCGGCTGTCTTCACTGTTCTTTCTTTTCGAGCTCGAAAAAGCGGCGGGGGATATGGCAGTATCCGCCGGGATTCTTATCCAGGTATTTCTGATGGTACTCCTCCGCCGGGAAGAAATTGCTGATCGGCGCCAGCTCCACCTGAAGAGGCGCGCCCGCTTTCTCTTCCTGTTCCCGGTAGACGCTCTCGATCTGGGGCAATTGATCCGGGTGCGTATAGTAGATCCCCGTGCGGTACTGGATGCCCCGATCCTCCCCCTGTTTGTTCACCGACAGGGGATCGATCACCATGAAATAGGCCTCCAGCAGCTCCTTTAGGCTCATGACGCTCTCGTCATACTCCACCCGCACAGTCTCCGCGTGTCCGCTGCTGCGGCACACTTCCTGGTAAGTAGGCTGCCTGTCCGGCCCGTTGGCGTATCCCACCTGCGTGGCCGTGACGCCCCTGAACTGGTCAAAAAACTTCTGGGTGCCCCAGAAGCACCCTCCCGCGAGATAAATGGTCTTCATATCCGCAGCGCTCCTTTCGATCACGCACACCGGGCCGGGTCACGCGCATCCGCCGGTCCGCGGTTTTTTTCCCTTCATCAGCATCCTGTCCCCCAGACGCATCAGCCCCAGGGACATGAAATACGTCCCGATGAGCAGCAGGGCAAAAAGGCCGATGCCGATGGGGATCCCCCACAGCGTGAAGGCGTAGAAATCGTTGACATACCAGCCCTCCGGGCCCTTACCGCCCAGGAGCACCCGGATAAAATAAAAAACGCCGTAAGCCAGCACGACGGCGGCCGCGTACCGGGGCGTTCTTTCGGGGAGCTCCTTTTCCCGCAGGAAAAGCATCTCCGCAAGGCTCAGGAGGGGAACGATCAGGTGCATGTGCAGGCTGCCGCCCCTGAGCATGGCCGGGTAGCCGTAGATATGCCCCAGGAAGAGCATGACCACCGAGAACGTGACCATCACGGCGGTGCCGGCGACCCATTTGAGGCTTTCCAGCCTCAAAGACAGCTCCTTGGAGCGCAGCAGGCTCACCGCCGCCGCGACGGAAGCGAAGCCCTCCAGAAGGTTGCTGAGCACCGTGAAATACTTCAGGCTCCCGATGCCCGACGAGGAGAGTACGCCGCCCCCTCTGATCACCATGCCGATCCAGGCATAGAAGACCAGGAAAGCGATGACGATATCCGTGATGAGACGCCCCGCGCGGCGGGCGCTCATCTCACGGGCCCCTTCCCCTGTCCGGGCTTGCGCCGCAGCTTCTGATAGCTGCCGTCTTCCTGCTCCAGGTATACCCGGTCCAGCATGGCCGTGACGTTCTCGCGCATCTCCCTGATATACTGCCGGCGCAGTTCGGCCTGCTCGGCCGCTTCCAGATCGGTGAGCCCTTCTTCTTTCTTTTTTTTCGCCAGAGCGTTGATGCGCTCGATCTTTTCCTTTTCCAACGGGATCCTCCTCAGGCCGCCTTTTCCGCTCTGCGCCTCAGGATGAGAGCCAGCGCGCAGGGGCAGGCGATGACGATGACATACACGATATACAGCAGCACCCGGGACAGCTCCGTACGGTCCAGAGCGAATTCCAGTCCCACCAGGATGCCCACCATCAGGGGCAGGGAAACGAGCGCCGCCGTGGGCAGTGCCTTCCCGGAAAGGGCCTTCCGGCCCTTCAGCGCGAAATAGACCACGGCAGCGCCGAGGCACCCGGCCGCCATAAGGTGCTGGGCTCCCACGAAGGAGAAGGCCATGTGCCCGTCTTCCCGGAAGCTCTCAAACAGGATCTGGCCGGCGGAAAAGAGCAGCACCGCGGTGAAAAAAGTGATGCCGGGCTGTTTCCGGCGGATCTGCATCTCGAAGACGACGAACAGGACGAGCGCGTACAGTGATTCCAGCTTGTACACCGCCAGATAATCGGCGTAATCCCCGTTGATGATGAACATGCCTTCCGCGCTGCCGTTCAGGGGGAAGGAGATGCCGAAATCCTCGATGAACCCCTCCCCCATCCGGGCCAAGGCCACGAACAGCAGCGCCGCCACGGAAAAAATGTCCATGGCGCGCAGACGGAGTTTGGCGTCGAACTTCATGATCCGGCAGGCCGCCAGAAGGCCGATGAGCCCGCCGAACAGCGCGCCGAACATGGACCCGCCGCCCGCTGTCATCATGAAGAAGGCCTTGAAGAACGGCCACTGCCGGGCCTGGGCGTCAAGAAGGAGACAGAACAGGCGGGATAAAAGGAACCCGCAGGGGATCATCAGGCAGCCCATCAGCGCCAGGGTGCCCGCCGGATAACGCTTCCTGCCGTGCAGGAACATCACCAGCAGCATCAGGGCGAGCCCGTACATGACGTAGAGCCCGTACCCGTAGACCTTTATCCCCAGAAAATACGTGCACTCGGCACTGTCCCAAAGCTCAAACATGTTACTGCCGCCTCACTCCATGCCCACCGTGGTGGCGAAATAGATGATATCGCTCTGGGCGCGCTCGTTCCTCTCCGTGCGGTTGCTCATATAGTAAGTGCCGTTGAAGATGAGGGTGGCGCTGTTGCCGCCGTCCAGGTTGAAGGCCTCGGTGCATCCCAGGGCATACATGAAATCCGCCAGTTCCTGATGGGTAGCGCCCTTCGAGTCATCGCTGCGGCCCTCGGCCACCACCAGCACATAGTGCAGCGGGCCCAGCTGCCCGATGGCGGACCGGGGCTCCCTGCCGTTGGGGTTGTAGCCGTATTCCTTGTCCATGGTGAGCCTCAGGCTGTCCTGCACCAGCACCGGGCCGAAGGTGAACGCCTGCACGATCTCGTGCCCCTCGGCGCAGAAGTCGTCCACCACTTTAAGATCGGGGAATTTCACAAAGGTGTGGAAGTCGCCGTTCTCGTCTATGATCAGCACGTCCTTTTTCCGGTTTGTCTTGGCCCGCACTTTCTCGCCCATCCGGTACTCGAAAGTGGTCTTCTGAGGATCGTTGCTGAAGTAATCGCCGTTGATGGCCACCACGGCGTTCTTTGCCTCAGCCATACGGCTGGGAAGCGCCGTTTTGGAGGAGGAGAGCTTGCCGGCCGTGGCCGTCCTCAGCTGAGTGGGCGAACCGATCTTCACGTCGATCACCCGCCACACCACGTTGTTTTCCTCGATGGTCTTCAGTTCCACGGCGATACTGTCATCCCGGTAACCGTCCTCGGTCACACCGGCGGGGTCCAGCGGCATCCCGCCGGAAAAATCCCGGGGCAGTTCCCGCGCTGTCAGAGTTTCCTCTTCCTCCGCGCAGGCTGAGGGGAACAGGCGAAGGAAGCCCTCTTCCTCCTCCCCGTAAAGGCCGTCCGTTATAAGGACGGGGGACGGGATCACCACCGCCGCGGAAAGCACCAGTAATACGCACAGTATCATCAGGATCCAACGCACGCTGTTTTTCATAGCTTCTTAAGACCTCCGTAGATCAGACTGTTTGAGCCGGCTTGAAGACCCAGTCCTTCTGGATCCGGTAATTGACCACGAACAGCACCAGATCCACCGGGATCTTGAACCAGGTGGCCGGGACCGCCGGGAAGAGGAGCTTGAAAGCGCCCACCGCCAGGGACGATACCAGGGCCGCCGCGATCACCAATACAACGTAGCGCCAGGCAGCGCCCCTGCATTCACGGATGGAAAAGACCATATTTTTGTTGAGGATGAAATTGAGGACCGACGACACGATCCTGGCGCCGTAAGTCGCGGCAAAAATGACCGCGCCGGTATTGACCAGGGGCAGCACCATGTCCCTGTCCATGAAGTTGGGCAGGATCACGGACTCCAGCAAAGTGAACAGGCCGATGTCCACCGCCCAGCAGATCAGGCTGGACAGGGTGAACCGGAAAAAACTGCCCAGGATCAGCTTGTAGATCCGCCAGGAATCCCGGATGGGATGGAAATGGCTGCTGGCGTTCTCCTCGATGTACACAGTCCTGATGGGGATGGGCTTCATCGCGATATCGTTCCGGGCGCAGTAGATGAGCTGGTTCATCTCATACTCGAACCGGTCGCCGGACACGGTGAGGAATTCCGGGATCAGCTCCCTGATAAAGGCCCTGAGGCCCGTCTGGGTATCCGGGAGATACCGGCCGTAGAGGGCCTTGAAGACCGCGGAGGTGATCCGGTTGCCCGCCTTGGACCTGGCCGGCACGTCCACGCTCTCTTTGGAGAAGTCCCGGGAGCCCAGCAGCATCACCCGCTCCGTCCCGTTCAGGGAGGAGCAGATGTTCAGGGTGTCCTCCACCCGGTGCTGCCCGTCGGAGTCCGCCGTGATCACGGCCTTAAAGGCGGTATGGTCCCGGATATAGGCCATGCCCGTTTTGAGCGCCACGCCCTTGCCCTTGTTGACCTCATGATGGAGCACGACACACCGGTCCATGCCCTCCAGCTCCCTGAACAGGGGCTGGTAGCTCTCCGCGGAGCCGTCGTCCACCACCACCAGCGCGCCGAAGCCCGCCTCGAGCAGCTGCCCGGCGTAATTCGTCAGGCGCTCATCGGGTGACAGGGACGGTATCAATACACAGCAGTCAGATATCTTCAATATGTTTTCACCTCATTACAGCCAGATTTTTCCTTTGAGCGTCCCCGGCCAAACGCGCGGGACGCGCCTCATTATACCGTTAATCAGGCCGCTTTTCAATTCCGCGCGGTTTTTTTCGTGTCTCTTTTAACAAATTCAGGGATCTGCCGCCGATCCGGCGTTAAAAGCCTTGCCCTTTCGGGCCGGGCAGGATAAAATAGGATCAACACTCCGGGGAGGGCATCCATGTCTGAAAGCAGAACCGTCACCTTCACAAGGAAAGCGCTCGTGGCCCTGATCCTTCCGCTGATCGCCGAACAGTTCCTGGCGGTCATGGTGGGCATGGCCGATACGGTCATGGTCACCACGGCCGGCGAGAACGCGGTGTCCGCCGTCTCCCTGGTGGACTCCCTGAACATCCTGCTCATCCAGCTCTTCTCCGCCATGGGTGCCGGCGGCGCCATCGTTTCCGCCCAGTACCTGGGGCACGGGGACCGGAAAAACGCCTGCGCGGCGGGCGGGCAGCTGGTCACGTCCTCCGTGGCGGTCTCCCTGATCATCGCCCTGCCCGGCGCTCTTTTCCCCCGGGCGGTGCTGGGCCTGATCTACGGGAAAGTGGATCCCGGCATCCTGGCCGAAGCGGAAAAATACTTCATGATCTCCGCCCTGAGCTATCCCTTCCTGGCCCTGTACAACAGCGGCGTGGGCCTGCTCAGGGCCATGGGGAACTCCAAGACCTCCATGTGGACATCCACCGTGATGAACGTGATCAACATCGCGGGGAACGCCCTGCTGATCTGGGGCCTCAGGATGGGCGCCGCCGGCGCCGCCACGGCGTCCCTCGTGTCCCGGGCCGTCAGCGCGGTCATCATTTTCCTCGTGCTGCGCAACCCTCAAATGCCGGTGTTCCTCACGAATAAGAATCTGATGACCTTCGATCGGAAAATGATCCTGCGGATCATGGGCGTGGGCCTCCCCAGCGGCATGGAGAACAGCCTGTTCCAGGTGGGGAAGCTGCTCATCGCCCGGCTGATCTCCCAGATGGCCGCCAGCATCATCGCCGCCAACGCGATCTCCAATTCCATCTGCTCGGTGCTCAATATCCCGGGCAGCGCCATCGCCCTGGCGGCCATCGCCGTGGTGGGCCAGTGCATCGGCGCGGGCGACAGGGAGCACGCCCTGAAATACGGCCGGAAACTGATGCTGCTGGAGTTC
>CACZOZ010000106.1:0-5146 GCA_902782865.1 uncultured Eubacteriales bacterium | reverse complement strand
CAGAAGAAACTGATCCTCACCCCCGAGGGCGAGATCCTGGCGCAGTACGCCGGCCGGATGGAGAACATCGAGCAGAACGCCCGTCACGCTCTGGAAGACTACCGGCAGAACGTGCGCCACTTCACCGTGGGCATCACCCCCTCCATCGGGGAGAGCCTGATCGCCCGGGTGTTCGCCAGCTACTGCTCCCTGCACCCGAAAACCAACGTGTCCATCATCACGGACACCATGGAGCAGCTGTGCGCGAGCCTGGAGAGCTATGAAGTGGATTTCGCCATCGTGGACGGATCCCCCCGGCTGAAGCACTGCCAGACCCAGCAGATGGACACGGACCACCTGTGCGCCGTGGTGTCGCCGGAGCATCCGCTGGCCAGGAAGAAGAGCGTGTCCCTGAAAGAGCTGAAAAAAGAAAGGCTGATCCTGCGCCGGGAGGAAGCGGGCACCCGCCGCCTGTTCGAGAGCAGCCTCACGGGCCGCATGGAGAGCATCCGCAATTTCGACGTGCGCCTGGAGCTGGACAACATCAACGCCATCAAGGAGCTGGTGGCCGCGAACCTGGGCGTGACCATCATCGCCAACAGCGCCTGCCGCGAGGAGACCGTGAAGGGCACCCTGGTGGCCCTGCCCATCGACGGCATGCCCATGATCCGGGAGATCAGCATCGTGCACCAGGACGATTTCGACCACCCGGAGATCCTCGAGGATATCCGCACCATCTACGACGCGATGCGGAGCTGAGACAACAGCCCTTTATGACCAAAGGAGGAGCCCATGACGGAAAAGAGACCCAACAATGATCTGCGCAATTTCCTGATCCTGGCCCTGGTGACCATCGCTCTGGGCCTCAGCCTGATCATCTGGACCACGGAAGCCATCCGGATCATCTGCCTGGCGGCCGGCATCCTGATGATCGGCTACGGCGTGTACGAGATCGTGAGATACTTCACCGGCAATAACGAGGACGTGTTCCGCAGGGGCATCGTCAGCGGCGTCCTCACGGCGGGCTTCGGCCTCATATGCCTGCTGGACCCGGTGCGGGTGGGCGACCTGATCGGCGTGCTCATCGGCGTGGGCCTGCTGGTGGACGCCCTGTTCAAGCTCCAGTGCGGGCTGAACATGCTCCGGCGGAAATTCAGGTTCGGATGGCTCATCACGCTGCTGGGCGGCATCGCCCTCGTCCTGGCCGTGCTGAATATCTGCCTGCCCGGCATGGCCCTGATATGGCCGGGCATCATGCTGCTCGTCGACGGCGCCGCGGACATCGTGACCCTGATCATGCTCCGGCGTTTCCAGAAGGGGAAGGACATCGTCGCGGCACCGGCGCCCGCCGGACCGGAAGAAACGGGAAAGGCAGAGAAAACAGAGGGTTGACCTTTTAACATGAAAGGGCCGCAGCGGCAGAGCTGCGGTCCTTTCATATACATGCCGTTGATCACCGTTGATCGTCAAGAGCGGCCATGAGCGCCAGGTCCTGAAGAGCCCTTTCGGCCATGGGCACGTCCGTCCCCTCGGACAGGAAGCAGAAGATCCGGGGCGTCGCGGCGTAAATGATGCCCACATCATGGGTGACAGCGTCGTCCTCCCCCGTTTTGTGGGCGCACAGGATCCCGCGGGGTTTCAGGTAAAAGGGCATCTTGCCGTTGAGCCGCTGGTTTTTTAGGATCCCGAGCATCTCCTCCGACGCTTCGGCGCTCACGTTGGTCCCCTCCAGCAGCCGCCCTAAAAACAGCCCCATGTCCCGGGCCGAAACGGTGTTCCGGATCCCGAGGGCGCTCAGATCCGGCCTGAAGAGCGGGCGCCGGAGCATCGTCCCCTCCCCGCAGCCCAGGGCCGCGGCCGTCGCGTTGACGCTTTCGATCCCGAGCCGTCGGATCAGGAGATTGGCCGCGGTGTTGTCCGACAGGATGATCATCAGGGTCACCAGGTCCCCCAGAGTGACCGTGAGCCCGTCCCGCATATACGTGAGGGCGCCGCAGGAGGGCATCTTGTCCTCCCTTCTTATCGTCACCTTTTCGTCAAAGCTCAAAAGCCCGGCCTCGCGCTGCCGGAAGGCCTCCGCCATCACCGGCAGCTTGATCACGCTGGCGGCGTCCACCGGGTCCGAAGCGTGAAAAGCGATCTCAGTTCCCGTCACGGTATCCCGGTAGTAAAACCCGACATGCCCCGGCAGGCTCCCCAGCAGCGCCAGCGCTTTCTCGGCGTTCATACGCTCAGCACCCCCAGATGCTCCAGGAGGATCTTGACCCCCAGAAGGATCAGGATGATCCCGCCGGCGATCTTCGCCGCCTTCTCAAAGCGGCTTCCGAACAGGGCACCGGCCCGCACGCCCAGGGCCGACAGGCAGAAAGTGACCAGACCGATCACCGCCGTGTCCCGAAAAACGCTCACGCCCCCCATCATGGCCATGGACGCGCCGGCGGCCAGGGCGTCGATGGACGTGGCCACCGCCAGGGGCAGCATCTTTTTAAAGGAGAGGGACGCGTCCACATCCTCCTCCCCGCCCCGAAAAGCTTCCCGGAGCATATTGCCGCCGATCAGCCCCAGAAGGATGAACACGATCCAGTGGTCCACGCTCTCGATGCTTCCCGCCACCGTGGTGCCCAGAAAATAGCCGATCAGCGGCATCCCCATCTGGAAAGCGCCGAACCAGAGCCCCACCAGGGCCATCTGCCCCGGGGAGACCTTTTTGAGGCTCAGGCCCTTGCACACCGATACCGCGAAAGCGTCCATGCTCAGCCCCACAGCCAGGAGCATCAGATCCATCCAGTTCATTTCAGATCCCCTTTAACCGCAAACAGCCCGCCGTAAGGCAGGCTGTTCGCATTCTGTTTGGGTTCAGGCGAGGATCTCGCCCTCGTTTTCCACGGAGACTTCCTCCACGCCGCGGATGGCCCAGCGGGCAACGACCATTTCCAGCTGATCATGCCCCACCATGATGGTGATGGTATCATCCTTGATGGTCTTGATCGTGCCGTAGATGCCGCCGATCGTGGTGATCCTGTCACCGGGCTTCAGGGCATCCAGCATGGCCTTGACCTGCTTGTCCTTTTTGCGCTGGGGACGGATCAGCATGAAGTAGAATACCGCGACCATCAGCACGATCATGACGAGCATGCTGATCAGGCTTCCCGCCGGATTGATCTCCTCGGCACCCGCCGCAGCGGTCGTACCGGCCGTCTCCGCCATCGCAGTGTTAATCCCGAATAACCAGTCAAACATTTCCTTGTCCCGCCTTTCAGAATCAAGATATCTTTGGTATTATAGCCAATTTACAGCGTTCTGTAAAGGCCGAAACGTTTCCGGGATCAGAACAGGGCGACTTTGCCTTCCTGAGTGTCATTGATCACGTAGTAGATCATGCCCTCTTCCGGCTTCACATAAGCGTTCAGAGTGGCGATGTCGCTCACCTTGTTGCCGGCGTCTTTCCAGGCCTGCTTGATGGTGGCGGTGATCGCGGTCACGTCCGCTTCCTGACCCTGATACTGCAGAAGGATCTGCTCTTTGATCTTAGCTGCCATTTTTCTTTTCTCCTACATTTAGTGATATTTACTGACGCCGCTTTGACGCAGCGCCGGTATTATATCACGAAAAATCGAATTTGCAAGCGTTTTTTCCGCCGGAGCGCTCCGCGGCTGTTCTTTTACTGTACACCGGGGCGCGTTTGCGGTATGATGATCAACGAAAAAACGGAACGGTCCGGGAGGCTCAGAGGATGGATATCGTATTGATCGGGATGCCGACCTCCGGAAAAAGCACGGTCGGTGTGGTGCTCGCCAAATACCTCGGCATGGATTTTATCGATACGGACCTGGCCCTGCAGAGCGCTGCCGGGCAAAAGCTGAGCGAGATCATCTCAAGCCGCGGCATTGACGGTTTCCTGAAGGCGGAGGAGCGCCTCCTCACATCGCTCCGGGCGGAAAACACCGTGATCGCCACCGGCGGCAGCGCCGTGTACAGCGGCGCGGCCATGGCGCATCTGAGACGGATCGGCCGGATCGTGTACCTGGACATCTCCCGGGACACCTTCAAAGCCCGTTTGAAAAACGCCCGTGAGCGCGGCGTGGTGCTCCGGGAAGGGCAGGACCTGGACGCGCTTTACGACGAGCGGACCGAGCTTTACCGCCGCTGGGCGGAAGTGACCGTGCGGGAGGACGGCCTCACCCTGGAGGAGACCGTGCGCGGCGTGATCGATCAAAGCCGGATCCGGGCGGTCTTCACGGATCTGGACGGGACGCTCCTGAGATCGGACAAGACTGTCTCCGATGAAACGGTGCGGCGCCTTCGCACGCTCGCGGAAAGAGGCGTCCTCATCGCCGCGGCCACCGCCAGGCCGGAAAGGGTGCTGGCAAAACTCATCGGCCGCATCCCCTTCGACGCCCTGATCACCCTCAACGGCGCCAGGGTCCGCATCGGGGAAGAAGACACGGTCGGTTTCGGCATCCCCGCGGAGGAAGCCCGCGCCATCCTTCAGCGCCTCCTGTCCCTTCCGGGCACCGCCGTGGCGCTGGAAACGGACGCGGGCATCGCCGCCAATATCCCCATCCCCGAATGGGGCGTCCCCGCGGCCTCGGACCTCGTCAGTTCAGCCGCGGAGCGTTCGGTCTACAAGATCCTGGCCTTCGGGCAGGGGCACCGGCTCAAAAGCGTGGCCCTGCCCGCGGAGAGCTTCCCCGAGCCCGGAGCGATCGGGGCGCTGCTGAGCACCTCTCTGCCGGATGCGGTCTATCACACCGCCGCGGAGGGATGGCTCTTCCAGGTCATGAGCCGGGAGGCTTCCAAGTGGAACGGGATCCGCGCGGTCCTGAAGGCGCGCGGCCTTGAGCCCTCCCGCGCGATGTACTTCGGGGACGACGCGGACGACGTGGAGGCCCTGGGCGGGGCCGGGATCGGCGTGGCCATGGGGAACGCCATCCCGCGGGCCGCAGAAGCGGCGAAGTGCCTCGCCCCGAGCAGCGATCTGGACGGCGTCAGCGCGTTCCTGCGCTCGGCGGAAGGCCTGTTCTGACACGCGATGACGCGGAAACGATCCCGGCCGCGTTTTCTTTGGAACGCCGTATTATTTCTGCTCGAATCCGAGATATCTGGAGCCCTGGAACGTAAGCACGCCCTGATCGCCTTCGGCGAGCACACCGTACTCCGGATCCTT
>CACZOZ010000105.1:0-7064 GCA_902782865.1 uncultured Eubacteriales bacterium | reverse complement strand
CCCTTGGGCGTCCCGGCGGTGACGGAGCTCAAGTCCATGCCCAGTTCCGCCATGACCAGTGCCCTGTACCAGGGGAACCCGTTGACCGCTTCCAGCGCCCACAGGTAGCGGTTGCCCAGGCAGCGCCTCATCATGTCGATCACATAAGGCCGCCCGTCCCGCTCGATGTACTGGATGGTCATCAGCCCGTCCACCAGCTTCAGGCTCGAGAACATCCTCTCGACGATGCCCCTCAGTTCGTCCTTCAGCTGATCGTAATGGGTGCTCATCATCGTTTCCGTCTGGATGAGGTACGGGTTGATGGGAGAAAAGCAGTTCGCCGTGGTGAGGCTCGCCACCTTCCCGCGGATCACGAAAGCGGTCACCACTTCCTGATGCCCCACGATATACTCCTCGATCAGCACCCGCTTTTCTTTGGATTTTTCAAAAGCCGTCCGGATGGCGGCGATGGCTTCGTCCCTGTTGTCCGCCCGGTTGATGCCGATCCCGCTGGACTGATCCACCGCCTTGACGATGACGGGATACTCGATCTCGCCGAGGTAATCCACGGCTTTCTTTTCATCGGAAAAATAGCGGCCCCGGGGCGAGGGGATGTCCAGCTCCTCGCACATGTCCATCATCAGGTCCTTCTGATGGATCCGCATCGTGTTTTCGTAGGTGTCATGGCCCTTCCAGCCCATCTGCTCCGCCACGTAGCTTGTTGCCACCAGGCCAAGATCGAAGGCGTTGGAAACGATGCCGTCCATCTTTTCATCGCGGCAGATCTTCAGCAGCGCGTCCTTGTCGGAATAGTCCGCCGGGATATAGCGATCGGCCAGCTTGTGCCCGGGATACCCCGGCCGCAGGCCGGTGGTCACGACAGCGCAGCCCAGCTTTTTCAGTTCCTCGATCAGCGGGATCTCCGTGTAGCCCGCGTTGAGCAAAAGCACTTTTTTCATATCCGGTCAGTCCCTCCTGCGCAGCTGTTCTTCAAACCCGTCCGGTGTTTTGATACCGAGCTTCCGGTAGATCTCCCCGTCATCCCTCAGGCACAGTTCTTCCACATCCGGCTTGTCCGGCAGGAATCTCACTTCGCTGTCACTGCCGTAATACCTTTTCAGCGCCCCGAAGATCTCGGTGAGCGCGCTGTTCCTCGTATCCGCCACGGTGTATATCCCGGTCACGTCCTTTTCCGTAAGGGCGGCGATCACCTCGCAGAGCGTGTCCACGTGGAGATAATTCCTCTTTGCGTCCTTCGTGCCGTAGATGCACACCGTTTCGCCGCGTTTCACGCGATCCATCATGCCGTACAAAAGGCGCTGATGCTTCGCGAAGTCTTCCGTGCCGAAGAGCCCCGACGGGCGCAGGACGCATAAAGCGATCCCGTTCCTTTTGCAGAACAGCGTGAGCATCTCATCGGCGGTCTTCTTGGTGATCGCGTAAAAGCCGTAGTAGGGATCATCCTCCCCGTAGGTCGCGGAGATGGAAGATACGTGGATCATTTTCCCGATGCCGTACTGCCGGCACGTCTCCGCGAGGAAAAGGGAGCCCAGCACGTTCGTCTCTGTCATCGACACGATCTCGTCATAGGACTTATCCTCGGTCTGGGCCGCGAGATCGATGAGCGCGCGGCAGCCGTTGAGCTTTGCCGTATCGCCCAAGAGCTTCCGCTCCCGCAGATCCAGATAGATATCCGGATCCTTCCGGCCCAGCAGAACGAACTCAAAGGCATCCTTGTACCGCTCAAGAAAGTACCTCCCCACACTGGAGGAATACCCGCATACCGCGATCTTAATCATGCGTCCCCCGTTCGTTAAGGTTCACCGTGTCCCGGATGATGTACTGCGGCGCGTTGTTGATGCACATGTAGATCCTGCCCAGATACTCCCCGATCACCCCGAGCACGCACAGGATGATGCCGCTCATCAGCAGGACGATCGCCACGGTGGAGCTCCATCCGGCCGTGATGCTGGCGGGGATGACCAGCTTGTGGATGACCAGATAGATGCCGTACAGGATCCCGATCAGGGCGCTGATAAAGCCGATGTAGGCGGCGATCCTGAGGGGCACGATGGAAAAGGCGGTCATGCCGTTGGTCCAGAGGGAAAACAGCTTTTTGAAGGTGTAGCCGCTCGTGCCTTCCATGCGGCTCAGGTGCTCCACCTTGACCACGCCGATGTTGTGCGTAGCGCGAAGGACAAGGCCGGTGATATACGGATACGGATTCTTGTACCGCACCACCTCGTCGATCACGAACCGCCGGGCCAGGAAGAAAATGGACAGCACGGTCTTTTTCGGGTTGTCGAGCAGCACATTGCTGACGGCGTCGTTGAGCTTCGTCCCCATCCGCCGTACCAAAGACCGCTTTTCGTGGGTGAAGGAGGTATCGGCCATCACCACGTCATACCCGGTCTCAAGGCACGCCATCATCTGCCCGATGGCTTCCATCTGGGTCTGCCCGTCGTCATCGCTCAATACCACCAGATCGCCGGACACGTGGTTGAAGCCGGCCATGATCGCCCCGTGCTGCCCCACGTTCTTGCTCAGGTTGATGCACTTCACGAAGGGGTATTTGTGCCCCAGCTCCGTGAGCGTCTCCCAGGTGTGATCCGGGGAGCAGTCGTTCACCAGGATGAACTCATACCGGCTGATCCCGTTCTCCTCAAAGATGCGCATCTCCTTTTCGATCACGCTGGAGATGGTCTTTTCGGACTTGTAGCAGGGGATCACCACCGAGAGAAGATCTTTTTCTGCCATGCGTCATTACCTCGCGGGTCTATTTGTTGATGAAAGCGTAAGCGTCACTGAGGCTGTCGAAACCGGCCACCAGATAGCCGCAGCGGGTCGCGCTGTCCTTGACCACATGATCGGGCTTGTTCCTCAGGTCGCACTCGACGACGTGCAGTTTCCCGGACGCTTCCATGTCCCGGAGCGTGTAGTGATCCCGCATATCGATCACGTAGCGCACCGCCGCGGCGGCGTAGTGGGGCCCGCGCGTCATGTCCGGCTCCCGGCCCAGGGCGATATCGATCACCCCTTTGAGGAAATCAAAGCCGGTGGACAGCTGTACAAGATGGCTCCCGATGAAGTCGCCCCCCATCCGGCCGCCGATCTCGATGATGACGATCCTGCCGGTGCCGTCGATCTTCACCTCCGAATGGGACGCGCCGTATTCGATCTCCAGGCTGTCCAGCGCGTGGCTGATCACGGCCTTGACCCTTTCCAGCGTGTCGGGATCCACATCCGCCGGCTGGATATGCCCCGTCTCGATGAAGTTGGGCGCGCCGGTGGTGAATTTCTTCGTCATGGCCAGGAACTCATGCTTCCCCTTCCAGGAGATGAACTCCACGCTGTACTCGTCGCCCTCGGCGAATTCCTCCACCAGGGCGTGCTTGTCGAATCCCTCGCCCCGGGCGCGCTCGATCGCGCTCTCAAGGTCTTTGGGATCGGTGACCTTCGTGATCCCCCGGCTGCCGGAACGGTCCAGGGGCTTGACGATGACGGGATAGGTCAGCGGGAGCCGGAGCGCTTCCTCCGCCGTGCTCACCATGAAGCTCATGGGCGACGGATCGCCGCGCTCTTTGAACCGGTCCCGCATGCAGTGCTTGTTGGTGGACACGAGGGTACTTTGGAGGGTGTTCCCGGTCAGGTGCAGCCTGTCGGCGATAAAGTTGACCGCCTGCATCGCCAGATCCGACGAGATGCTGCAGATGCCGTCGATCCCGATCGCGCGGCACTTTTCCAGGATCGCTTCCTTTTCCACGATGCTGATGGGATAAAAATAGTCGGACAGTGTCTCTCCCACGTCGTTCGCCGCCCAGGCGAAGGTGTGGGTCTCGATGCCCATGTCCTTGGCCTTTTGGATGAGCGGGGCCTGCAGATACGAGGCCCCGATGATCGCCAGTTTCTTCATATCAGCCCTCATTCGGTGTTTCTTTACTGCCGAAACGCACGTTGCGCGTCAGTTCATATATCACGAAGCACCAGATCAGCGTGCAGGCGATGAAGACGCACGCGCGCAGGATCGTCCTGTCGGTCCGCTGCGCCGGCTTCTCAAAGGGCCGGACCTGCACGAGGCTGCTGGTCCTTTCCCCTTCGCCGTCGTACTCGAAGTATCCCTCGATCTTCGTCGGCTTCCCGCCGTTCACCGTCATCTCCAGGTCGCCGTGCCAGTTATCCCTCACCACGGTGAAATACCTGACGGGATCCTCCTTCAGCGAGATGGTCAGTTCCTTCGCGTCCGCCGCGCCCTGGACGCGCGTCCAGGTCAGCCCCCGCTTGTCCTGATAGTATCTCCAGCCGTCAAGGGTCTTCCCGTCCCCCTCGTCCGCGATCTTCTTCTCAAACAGCGGAAAGATCTCGTTCTGCCGCCCGTCACTGATGAGCGTCACGCCGCGCGTCACGCCGTCCTCACACGGGACCACCCGCAGCGTGACCGAAAGCTCCCTGTCGGGCAGCAGCGCGTCCGCGAAGATGTGGTTGATATCGTTCATGCAGAAAGAAATGACCGCGGAGAAGATCAGTATCACGATCATCCTCACGATCTTCCACGGGGCTTTCGGTTTACTTGTACCCTCGGGTCTTAAATCCTTCATGGTCAAATGATCCTTCCGCTCCGGTTTGAAAGGGGCTCATCAGCAAGGGAAAAAACAGCAAAAACGAGCACTGGGCATACCTATAAAAATACATTTTATTTTACTTTTTTTTAATACAATTGTCAAGCTTGGAAGGCAGTGCGCAGGGTCGTGACAGCACAAGGGAAAAAGGCCGCGGCGGGCGGAAGATCGACGCGTTCATGGCCCCGCGCCGCGCCGAAAGCACGCCTGCCGGCGCTTTACAAAAACCGGCCGGCGGTTTATCATGAAGGTGAAGATCCAGGATCGGCCATCGTATCTTATATCAGACAAGGAGAATAACATGAACGTGAAGCGTATCGCGATCCCGGCGGCGGTATTGATGATCCTGCTGGCCGTATGGGCGGGCACGGCGGAAGATGCCTGGATCTGCGGCAAATGCGGCAGTGAGAACACGGGCAATTTCTGCGTCAGCTGCGGGCAGCCCAAAGTGTCCCCCACGCCCCTGCCCACCGCGGAGCCCACACCGGAGCCCACGCCCGAGCCGGAGATATGGCTCTGCCGGCACTGCCGCGCGGACAACGCGTTTTCCAACGCCTTCTGCCGCGCCTGCGGTTCACCCCGGCCCAAAGCGGACGCGGAAGTCTTCAAAAACCCCCTGGGAGAATTGTATAAAGGCATGACGGAGCGGGACGTGATCGAGGCCTGCGGCGGCACGCTGCCCGATAAAGTCACCCTCGACGGTCATGATCTGTACACGGACTTTACATATGACAGCTACGGCGGGCTGGAAAGAGTGGATCTGAGCATCAACAACAGCTATATCACCCACAGGGCCTTCTTTCAGCTGATCAAAGACACTTTCGGCGCGGAGGGATGGAGCGCGGAATGGCGCCTCGACTTCGGCGGCGGGATGAGCACGGTCCAGTCTCAGAAGGAATTCGACGGCGTGACGGTGAGCGTGTGGTATGTCAACGATTTCATGAACATGCTCAGGATCGAGCCGCACATCGATTGGGGCAATGTCGCCATGGGCCGGGAGACCGTGCGGGCGGAAAGGATGAAAGGCCCCGGGAATGTTGAATACCCGCTCAGCCTCACAGGATACTCGGATATCGGCGCGCCATTCATGTCCGGGCTGGCGCCCGTCAAGGATACGGACGGCAAATGGGGCTTTATCGACAGTCGGGGCCGCCTGGTGATCGACTGCCGGTATGACGCGGTGAGCGATTTCTGGCACGGGTATGCCACCGTCACTGTCAGGGAGGGCGGCGTGAGCAAAAAGGGATGCCTCGATCCCGAGGGCCGCGTCGTGATCCCGGTGGGCAAATATGAGGACGTGGGCACCTTCTCCGAGGGCCTGTGCTGGGTGATGGAGGACGGCAAATGGGGCTGCGTGGACACCGGGGGCAATACGGTGATCCCGCCGGTATACGACCAGGCTTACTATTTCCGGGAAGGCCTGGCCGCGGTGAAGCTCGATGACAAGTGGGGCGTGATCGACCGGAACGGCGGCATGGTGATCGAGCCGCAATTCAGCCAGGGATTCGTGTTCTCGGACGGCGCCGCCCATCTGCAGCAGAACAAAAACCATTATTTCATCGACAAAACAGGCGAAAGTCTGTTTTCAAAGGATCTGCCCTACGCGAAGGATTTCAGCGAGGGATACGCCGCCTGCGTGGAGAGCCTGGACAAGGATGAGGACGGCAATTTCGATTTCAGGGTGATCGACAAGAGCGGCAATGTGGTCTTCACCCTGAAAGCCACCATGATGGGGACATACCAGGAGGGCCTGATCTGGTTCGCCCGCGGCGGCCTGGTGGGATTCGCGGATACTGAGGGGCATGAGGTGATCGTCCCCGCCTATCAGGACTGTTACTTCTACGGCAGCGGCTTTTACCACGGATATGTCTCCGCGGCCATGGACGGCAAATGGGGCATCATCGACGCAGCCGGCCGGGAAGTGATCCCCTTTGAATATGACAAGATGTATCCCTTCCACGACGGATACGCCATCGGCCTCAAGGACGGGCAGGTCGTGATCTTTGAAGAGCCCGGCGGGGCCGCCGATACGCACTGAAGGAGGTAAGCGCCATGACGCCCGATAATGAAAAGCTGCCCGAAGAGATCGAAAAAGCCGTGGACGAAAAGGTGAAGGCCATCCTCGGTGAGGACGGAGGCATGGGCTTCTGCCACCTGGTATGGGCCGAAAAGAAAAGGATCCTGTGGGAGGAGTACGGCATCGACTGGAAAACGCCCGCGGAGAGATATCCCGGGATCATCTTTGATTAAAGACGACACGGTCTTTTCAGAAGACGCGGAGGGCGATCGGAGGACCCTGAGAAGGAGGCAGGGTCGATCGGGGACGAGACCTGATCGACAGTGAAATGCCTTCGGCGTGAAATTGCTTCGCAGTGAAATATCGCCTGCGGGCGATGTGAAATGCGCCTGACGGCGCGTTGAGGTACAAATTCCTTGTGGAACTTGGTTTGATCAGAAGGAATAACGGGG